>JBKHBQ010000218.1:0-6693 GCA_046542305.1 Bacteroidales bacterium | reverse complement strand
CTCCTGACGGTGAATTTCTTGCCGTAGCCTACGACAGTGTGGTCCAGGTTTATTCATCTTCAACGCATCAGATGCTGTGGGAGAAAATAACAGATGCCACCATTATGGGTGCCTTGATCAACGAAGCAGGAACAATGGTGTATGTAGTTGAAAACATGCCCGGCGGGCAAAACAAGGCGAATGTCTCGGCGTATGAAGTTGGTGAGGTTGACCCGGTATGGCAAACCGGCTTTTCAGGCACGGGAACTGCTTTTGCAGGATCGGGCGACCGCTCGGTGCTGGCCTTTTGCCAGTACAGCGGCATAAATACAATGCATGTGATCGATGCTGAAACAGGTGATGTGGTTTTTGATACCTTTTACAAAAATCAGAATCCTCCCTCGTTGAGCTACGATGGCAAAGTGATTGTATCCGGCGATTACAGCGGGTATGTATACCTTTATAAATACAACGAAGAACTTGAGAAATACGAAGAGAAATGGAATTTTAAGGTTGGCGGCGGCGGAACCTCGGCGTGGGTCGTCGGAATGGGTGTTTCGGCCGACGGTAGTACCATAGCCGTCGGAACCCTGGTATTTCTGAGCGGTGGCTATGATGGCGAAGTATACCTGTTCAACAGCTATTCGCCGGAACCACTTTGGGTGTTCGAACACGCCGGGGACCAGGTAGGATCGATATCCCTTTCTGATGACGGGTCGATTATCGCTGCAGCAGGATATGGTCCCATGGATCATTCCAAACCGGATTTCTACCTGTTCCGGAAACAAACCAGCAGCCCCATATTTACGCTAACCACCCAGGGTTCTTTCAACAAGGTGGACCTTTCGGCCGATGGCATGCTTTGCAGTGTAACCGGTAAGGCCGTGCATGCCCGTGTAATGGGCAGCGGCGGGTTGCTCTACAACATCAATGCGAATCCCGGAGGCGGAACAATCACAGGGGTGGTGCAGGCTGATAACGGTGATCCTGTCGGACAGGTCAAGGTGACAGTAGAAGGGGTTGAAAATTACTTTGCCTGGACGGAAGATGACGGGAGTTATGAGATCAAGTATATACCGGCAGGGATGTATCAGGTGACCGCTGAAAAGATCGGATACTATACAGAAGAATTGAACAGCATTGTGGTGACCGAAGGAGGGATTACCAACCTTGATTTCTTTATGGAACAAACCGGAAATCCGCCAGCTTCTCTTTTGGCGACTCACGGTGCAGGATATGAAATTTCGTTGAACTGGCTGCCTCCCGACGGAATTACAGTGGAAGGATATCACGTGTATCGCAAAACCATCCCTGAAGCAATGTTTCCTGAAGAACCGCTTGCATCGCTGGGACCAGATGAAATTGAATATGAAGATGCGGATGTAAAGCCGCTCAATAAGTATTATTATGCTGTTACTGCCATCATCGAAGATGGGGTGCAAAGCCCGTATTCAAATATTGCCGAAGGCTGGATGGCACAGGGTTTTGTGATCGATGAAATCAGCGTTTACTACGGCAGCACCCCCACCATCGACGGTACCATGGAACCCGGTGAATGGGATGATGCTTTTATGATGGATGCTTCCGATTTTCTGGGAATTTACGACAATATGCCCAATCCGGTGGGAAGCGTAACCATGTACTATAAGGTAAACCAGGAGATGACCGAACTGTATGTGGCATGCATCAACGAAAACGACACCCAACTGGAGGATCACGACGAGGTGGCGCTTTACATTGATGACAACAACGATGGAAGCTATCCGCCAAATACCGACAACTCGGAAGGAAATTACTGGGCGGTTTATTATGCCGCAGGTAACGAACTGAGGTATCGTCCGATTTACAATACCGGCGGGGTCGGAGATATAATTTCACTGGAAGATCCGCAGGTGGAGGTTTCGGATGCTTTGGGGTATATTGTTTACGAATTTATGATTCCCATTGGCGAGGATGCCGATTGGAAGATCAATCCCAACGCAGAAAATCAAAGCGGCATGTTCACATTTACCCTGGATGATCCCAGCAATTTCGACGGCTACTGGCCCGCTCTGAACCAGCAGATTTTCGAACCCGCGGGTTACGGAACCATGACTTTTGGCGCCGAGGATACCACACCTGTGCCTCCCGATGATCTCTATATTGAATGGAACAGCGACGCGCCACCGGTGATTGTTACCCTCGAGTGGAACCAGCCGCCCATCAACGATTTCGACCATTTCAATGTATATTACAACGACGACGGCACTTTCGACCTGCTAACCGAAACTGTCGGCACGCAGGTATTTTACCTGACAGATGTTACGGATTACACCTTGTTTTACATCACCACAGTCGACAAGTCGGGCCAGGAGTCCGTGCCTTCGGAATACCTGATCTTCGACGTTACCATTGGTATCGAAGAAAATTCGCCATTGCAGCAACCCACGGTCTATCCAAATCCTTCTTCCGATGCTTTCAACATTGCCTTCGACCTTACACGACCGGGTAATTACATGCTGGACGTTCTCGACATGCAGGGCAGGCTCATCAGCCGGATATACGATGGCAAACTTGCCCAGGGTCAACATGTGATCAGATGGGAGGCCGGAAAGAGAGAGAGCGGAATATATCTTCTCAGAATTTCAGGGGAAAATACCATCCGTTTCCAAAAACTGATCCTCACCGAATAGTCCTGAACAGGGACATATGCAAAACGGCTGCCCTAACCCAGAGGCAGCCGTTTTCACTTCATGCTATGAATAAATACACAAATAATCTTAAAAACGTAATGGGGCACTATTCTGGTATCGAGGGAATGAATATTCCCGGCAGGAATTTATCACACCATTTTCAGCATGTTCACCTCCTCGCGGGTGAGGTGGCGCCACTTACCGCGTGGCAGATCTTTTTTTGTAAGTCCGGCAAAATACACGCGATCGAGTTTGATGACCTTGTATTCCAGTTCTTCGAAAATCCGGCGAACAATCCGGTTTTTCCCCGAATGCAATTCGATGCCGATGTCTGCACGATCGCTTCCGTCGCCGGTGTATGCGATGGCGTCGGGCTGGATAAAGCCATCCTCGAGGTGGAGACCGTCGGCGATTTTCAGCATATCGTTTTTCGACAACGGCTGATCGAGGTGCACATGATAGGTTTTCTTTATGCGGTGTTTGGGATGGGTAAGTTTTTTAGCCAGATCACCGTCGTTGGTAAAAAGCAACAGGCCGGTGGTATTGCGGTCGAGGCGTCCTACCGGGTAGATCCGTTCTTTGCAGGCCTTGTCCACAAGCATCATCACCGTTTTCCTTTCTTTGGGGTCGTCGGTGGTGGTGATATAATCCTTGGGCTTGTTCAGCAAAACATAGCGCAGGGTTTCCGAAACCAATGTCTGGTCACCGATCTGCACCTTGTCGGTGGCTTTCACTTTTGTGCCCAGTTCGGTTACCACTTCGCCATTAACGCTCACGGCACCCGACATGATCAGCTTGTCGGCTTCGCGTCTGGAGCAGTGTCCTGAATTGGCAATATATTTATTGAGCCTGATCAGACCGCCGTCGGTGAGGTAATCGGTGGTTTTTTTGCTGCGCCTGCGCCTGTGGGCATCACGTGCCTGCTTCTCCGACTCGCCCCACGCGCCACGTACATTGCCCGTTTCCTCTTCCCTGAATTTTTTGTCGATCAGCTTTGCGGTTTTATGCGATTTCGAAGGTTTCGAAGGTTTTTCTTTCTTTTTGATGAACTTCGAAAAATCACCCTGTTTTGTTCTCTTCTTCTTGTCCCCCGGTATTCGGGGTTTGTCCTTGTCTTTCATAAAAGTATTAAAAATTGGGGTGCAAAAGTAGTAAAAGTAATTGAGAATGAAAGAAATGATTTTATAATCCTTCAGGCCACCAAAAGACTGCATCCGCGAACATCGGAATGGTCGAACCGGCCCAGCACTTCGAATGACCCATCAGCATGATTTCTGCCCAGGTCCTGGGTGGCTATAAAGCAGCAACTGTGCAGGTTGGCCAGATCTATCACATTGATACCGCCGGTTTTTCCGTGGCCCTGGCAGGTTAGCGGATCGTTTGTATCCCTTATCAATACCTTCATCCAGGGTGGTGTAAAAAACTTTCCGCCACCTTTGGAATAAGCCTGCGAAAACAATTCAGTCATCCCGTATTCTGAATGGATTTGTTTTACTCCAAAGCCACGGCAGAGTTCAGCATGCAGTTCTTCCCTCACCAATTCACGGCGTCTGCCCTTCATGCCGCCGGTTTCCATCACGATGGTGTTTTTGAGGTCAAACTGCCGTTTTCCCACAAGGTCGAGCAGCGCAAAGCTCACGCCGATCAGCAGGTTTTTTTCGCCCTGCCGGTCCAGGATTTGGAGTTTTTCTGCCAGGTCATCCAGGTTGTGAAGATAGAAACCACTCCCGGTATGTCCGGAGGCGTCGATGAGCTGCTGAACCATATACACCAGCGATGATCCCGACCGTTCGAGATAGGAGGGGAGCAGCGCCAGGATGCAGTATTGCGATGGATCGCCGTAAAAATGTCGGAAACCCTGCATCAGGCTTTGATGATAGATATTCAGATCAGAATAAAAATGCCTGCTAATGCCTGTACCTGTAGCAGAGCTGCTTTCGAAATGCGCATGTGCCTGGTCCTGTCCGGTTAGGACCTTTTGGGTTTTAAAAAAGCCGATGGGAAGAAAAGGAATCTGTTCCGGTGATTCAACCTTTTGAATCCTGATTTTGAGATGATCGGCAAATTCCCGGTAAACCCTGTTGTTTTCGTACTGGTAACGAAATATTTCAACAGCAAGATCGTTGAATTTACCGGTGGAATCGATTTGGAAGATTCGTTTTTCGAAACTGGTATTTTTCATCATTAAATATGATAAATCAAACAATTAAATCTGCATTGAAATTATCCGCAAAGGCGCTGATCGTTTTGGTTCTGGCTGCACTTTTTGCACAATCATGTATGGAGAAGCAGTCGTATCCAATTGTGCCTTCACTGGAATTTTCAGGCTTCACAAAGATAGTACATCCTGACGGATATGACACCGCCGGCATTTTGTTGCTTTCTTATACCGATGGTGACGGCGACCTTGGATTGCTTTCATTCGACACCACCGGTTATAATTTTTTTGTTGCGTATTACAGGATGGAAAACGGCGTACTGAAGCCCGGAACGCGTTATAACAACGAAACCGGCGAATACGACACCATTCATTTCAATAACCGCTTTAACCAACTGGCCCCCGACGATTACAGCGGATGGATCAAGGGTGAGATCGAAGATACCATTCAGCCACTTTTCGATCCGAGATCGACCAAAACCAGGGACACCGTACAATTCAGGGTTCACATGGTGGACCGTGCAGGACACAGGAGCGATACGGTTTTTACGCCCCTGATCCTGGTGGATAATCCGCAATAGCTTAAAAACCGGGTTGTAAATAATTAATGCAAATTTGCTGCTGTTTTTCTCCGCAACAGCTTTATTTTTGTTCCGCTTCGAACGGGTAAGGATCGTCTGGACACATGATAAAACACAAGACTTACGAAAACAGAAAGGTAGTATTCCTGAGCATCATTTTGCTGGTGGGTGTGGTGTTCATTATCCGCTTGTTTTTTGTTCAGGTGGTGAACAAAAAGTACGTACTCTCTGCAACCAACAATGTACTGCGGTACGTTACCCAATATCCTGCCCGCGGACTGGTATACGACCGCAACGGCATCCTGCTCATTCACAACGAAGCGGCTTACGATCTGATGGTAGTGCCAAGGCAGGTGAAGCAATTGGATACCGCCGAATTTTGCCGGCTTATCGACATTACCCCCGGGGAGTTTAACGAAAAAATACAGAAGGCCAGGAAATATTCCAGCTACAAACCTTCGGTGTTCGTGGAACAAATTCCAAAAGAGCAATATGGATTTCTGGAAGAAAAGTTGTACAGGTATCCCGGTTTTTTTGTGCAGCCCCGTACCCTGAGAAAATATCCGCATCCGATCGCCGCGCACCTGTTGGGTTATGTCGGAGAGGTAGACCAGCGGGAAATCAATACCGACGCCTATTACCGCATGGGTGACTACGTTGGCAAAAGCGGGATTGAAAAAGCCTACGAACCGGATCTGCGGGGCCAAAAAGGCATGAAGATAAAAATGGTGGACGTGTACAATCGCGAAAAAGGCAGCTACATGGAAGGACTATTCGATACGGTTGCGGTTTCGGGAAATGACCTGCGCATGACCATCGACGCTGAACTGCAGGCTTACGGAGAGTTGCTGATGCAGAACAAACGTGGCAGCGTGGTGGCCATCGAGCCTTCCACCGGCGAAATTCTGGCCCTGGTCACCAGCCCGGCTTACGATCCCAATCTGCTGATCGGAAGGGTCCGCAGCAAAAACTATAACCTGTTGTTCGAGGACACCCTGAAACCCCTGTTTAACCGTGCGCTGCTGGCGATGTATCCACCCGGATCGACATTTAAACTGGTGATTGCCCTTATCGGGCTGCAGGAAGGAATGCTTGCCGAGCATACCGAATATCCATGTGCCGGCGAAACCGCGCTTCCGATCAAATGCAGCCATAACCACCATTCGCCGCTTGCACTGGTGGAATCCATCGAGCAATCATGCAATCCGTATTACTGGAATGTGTTCAGATCGGTGATCGACAACCCGAAATACATGTCCACTGAAGCGGCCTACGTAAAATGGCGCGAGTATGTAATGAGTTT
>JBKHBQ010000217.1:0-6734 GCA_046542305.1 Bacteroidales bacterium | reverse complement strand
CAATGGTGGCATTCAACCTGCTTTCTTTAATGAGTTCGCGCAGAAGGATGAAATCGCCCTTGTTGTCTTCAATAACTAAAACGTTCATTTGGTTTTTGATTTCTGATAATTATTTGTAGTTGTGCCAGTTTCATGATAAAATGGCGGCAGTTTAACCCGTTGTTGGCCCCGGACAGGGTGTATTCGGTGGTTAATTCACCGTAAGCCTCCGTTATCAGCCGGATGTCGCCCGGGTTATCTTCTGTTAGCAAAATATTCATAAATGTGTGGAATCAGGAGTTCCGCCTGTTGTTTAACCTTGAAAGATTTTTCTGGATAGTAAAAATAAACTCTGTGCCCTTATCTACTTCCGAATTTACGGAAATATGTCCATTGTGTCTTTCCACGATTTTCTTGCAAATTGCCAGGCCAATGCCCGTTCCGTGGTATTTATCCTTTCCGTGCAGCCACTGGAAAATAATGAATATCCGGTCGAAGAACTGCTCATCAATACCTATTCCGTTGTCACGAAAAGAAAATTTCCATGCATTATTCTCCTCCTTTACCCTGATGTTAATTTCAGGTGGGTGCTCGCTTCTGAATTTGATGGCGTTCGATATCAGGTTTAGGAACAATTGCAACATCTGCGATTCATCGGCCTCCACGGTGGGGAGTTTATCAACCTTAAAAATCACATGGTTGGCTTCGATATCCTGGTTCAGGATGGTGAGGCTGCGATTAAGTGTATCGTTTAAATCTACCGGCTCGAAAAGTTTGCCCCTTGTTCCCACACGTGAGTATTTCAGCAGGTCGTTAATGAGTTTTTTCATTCTGTTTGCACCGTCCACGGCATAGGCAATAAACTCCCTGCCATCATTGTCGAGTTTGTCGTTGTATCTTTTTTCGATAAGCTGCAGAAAACTGGTGACCATGCGAAGAGGCTCCTGCAAATCGTGTGAGGCGACATAGGCAAAACGTTCAAGCTCCTGATTGGTGATTTCCAGGTCCACAAGCAGTTTTTTCAGTTCCTGTTCGGTTTCTATCATGGTGGTAATATCAGTAGCAGCCGCATACAGTGCATCACCGTGTGGAGCAGTATTCCATTTCAGCCAGCGGTATCCGTTGCTTTTGGTTTTGAACCGGCTGATAAAATTAACCAGTTGATGGCCATTCAGCAATTTTACCATCGCCTCCTGTGCCAGTGGCTGGTCGTCAGGATGTATAAAGTAGGAAAAATGGTTTTCCATCAGCTCCTGCACAGAATATCCCAGCACCTTTTCCCACGAAGGGTTCAGTTTTCGGAAATATCCGTCCATTCCTGCAATGCACATTAAATCCAGGGTTACCTTAAAGAAGTTGTCAACCTCTTCCCTTGCCTGTTTTACTTCACTGAGATCGGAACCGTGCCCCACCAGGTATTCCCTGCCTTCGTAAATAATTTTAGTACCTGTAAAATAGTATGGAATTTTTTTCCCCGATTTAGTCAGCAGGTCGGCCTTCACACTTTTAAATCCTTCTTCATAAACAGCGCCGATACGTTTGGCCACAAGCTCCCGGTGTTCTTCAGGGAAAAAGTCGAGGGCGGATTTATTGCGGAGCTCATCCGGCTGATAGCCGGTTGTTTCGGGGAAGTTTTTGTTCCATTTCACAAGTATGCCGTCTTTATCGTACATGTAAAAGATTCCCGGCATACTGTTGAGAATGGCATTGGAAAAATTGCGTTCCGAAAGGATCATTTTTTCCGACTTGCGGCGGTTTTCCATTTCCGACACCAATTGGTCGTTGCTGGCTCTGAGGTCTTCCCCGATGGCAGCCCGCTGGTTTATTTCGTTTTGCAGCTCTTCATTTGAAGCCTGCAGCTCTTCTTCAATTTGTGCGCGTTCCTCGATCTGGGTCTGCAATTTCCGATTTTGCTCATCCAGTTCCATGGTCCGCATCCTTACCTTTTCTTCCAACTCTGCATTCAGCGCGGTAAGTTCTTTTTCCTTTTCTGCAAGTTGCTGCCGGTTTCTTTTTATTTCATCTGCGGTAATCTGTAGCAGTTCCGATTCCGAACAGGATGAGGTATCGATATCGGTCGTAAGGAATACAGCCTGCAGTTCTTTTACAAATCTGCGGATGGGGCGCGAAATGCTTGCTGAAAGGATAACCGTAAGCAGGATGGAAACAAGAAGTATTCCGACAGAAACCAACAGCAGGATGTTCCAGCTTTCTTTTTCAGCTTTCAGGGTTTCATAATAAAGTTCGTCGGCCTTGTGGCGTGCAAAACCGGAAATGTTGTGCAAATTATCCAGCAAAAGTTCAACATGCTCCGCTCCCCTGGTGCGGGTGATTTCGGCCGCAACAAGGTGCATGTTCCGGTTTTTCAGGCTGATCACCTCATTTCTGATGGGTTCCCACGCGAGAAAAAGGCGGTGGAACTGCTCTACGTCACTGGTATCGCCAAGATATCTTTCGCGCAGGATACAGATGAGATTAAGTATTTCCTGCTCTTTCTGGCGTATTTCTTCTATTGTGGCTTTCGGTTGAACCGTGTCATCTTCCAGTACTACAACTATCATGTCGCGGTGCATGGTATTGATGGCAGCCGCAATATCCCTGACGGTATTGCTTACCACAAGCGGGTGGTTGTAGATGGTGGTTGCATCTTTACTGATGGTTTGCAATTGGTGCAGGGCAAAGCCACTGACCAGTAGCGTAAGTAAGATGATGGCCGAAAATCCAAGCAGTATTTTGTTTCTGATTCTCACGGTTTAATTTTCTTGTTTTTTTGGTAAGAGAAAGAAAAACGTAGTGCCATCTCCCGGTGATGAATTGATCCATATTTTTCCCCTGTGACGTTCCACGATTTTTTTGCAAATAGCCAGACCGATGCCCGTACCTGAATACTCGTCCTTATTGTGCAGTCGCTGGAAGATGGTGAACACCCTGTCCCAGTGCTCCCGTTGGATGCCAATGCCATTGTCAGCGACCGAGATGAGCCAGAATTCATTTTCATCTTTCGCCCCGATGTGGATTTCAGGTGTTTTTTCACTTCGGAATTTTATGGCGTTCCCGATCAGGTTTTGAAAAAGTTGAATCATTTGCAGGTTGTCAGCATCCAGTTTTGGCAGCTCTCCGTAATGAATATGGGCTTCCGTTTCTGTGATACTTGCGTGCAGGTTTTGTTCCACCAGTTTAAGGATCTCATTCAATTCTGTCGGCTCGAAAGGTTTGGCGCGCGTGCCTACTCTGGAGTATTTCAGCAGGTCGTTAATCAGGTTTTTCATCCGGGCGGCGCCATCCACGGCAAAGCCTATAAATTCCCTGGCGTCATCACCAAGTTTACTGCTGTAGCGTTTTTCGAGCAGTTGGAGGAATCCGGTGACCATGCGAAGCGGCTCCTGCAGGTCATGGGAGGCAATGTATGCAAACTGCTCCAGTTCCTTATTGGAACGTTCCAGTTCGTAAAGCAATTTTTTCAGCTCGTCTTCGGTTTCTTTTAGTTCGGTAATGTCTGTAGCTGCCGAATATAGCTTGTTGCCAAACGGTGTGGTGTTCCAGTTGAGCCATCTGAAGGTGCCGTCTTTACAGCGGAAGCGGTTTACAAAATTTATGGTTATATTTCCCGAAGCCAGTTTTTTAGTTTCCTCAATAGTTTTATCTATATCCTCCGGATGTACAAAATCAATGAACGGCTTCGACAATAATTCTTCCTCGCTGTATCCAAGCAGCTTCTTCCATAAGGGATTTATTTTTCTGAAATACCCGTCGGTTCCGGCAATGCAAAGCAGCTCGAGGGTGATATTGAAAAACCGGTCGATTTCCTCCCTGGCTTTTTTCTCTTCTGTGATATCACGGATAATCACCATAATGTGTTTCCTGCCATTGAACAGGAGGGTGGTGCCAATGACCTGGGAATTGATGTGCCTGCCGGCTTTCGTAATATCCACGGTTTCACCGTAAAAGGCATCGCCCCGTTTTACCGTGTTTATCATCTCCCCGAAACTCCGGCGATAGTCCGGATGAACCAGTTCAACCGGTGATAGCCTGAGAAATTCATCGTTGCTGTATCCGTATATCCTGGTGGCTGCCGGATTTGTTTCTACAATGTTTCCATTGGTATCACAAATAAAAATGGCATCCGTTACGGATTCAAAAATCCTGCGGTGTTGTTCTTCGCTGGCGCTGAGCGCCTGTTCAAAATTTTTCCTTTCCGTAATGTCGGTGTGGGTGCCTATCCATTCGGTGATGTTGCCCTGGTTATCCAGCAGCGGCACGCCTCGTACATAAAAGTGCCGGTATAGGCCGTCGTGGCGTCTGATGCGGTGTTCGATCTGATAAAGCGTTTTGTCTCTGACCGCCTTAAACCAGGCTTTTCTGGTTTGTTCGCGATCGTCCGGGTGAATGGCTTCAAGCCAGCCGCTACCTGTCATTTCATCCACTTTCTGGCCGGTAAATTTACCCCAGGATTCCAGGTAGGATTCTACCAGGCCGTCGGGTGTAGTCAGCCATACAATCTGCGCTGTTGCCTGTACCAGCGTACGAAAGCGTTTTTCGTTTTTCTCGAGTTTTTGGAGTGTTTCAACCTTTTCGGTGATGTCGGTGTGTGCCCCAAACATTCTGATCAGGTTCCCTTTTTTATCCTTAATGCCTGATGCGTGATTGTGTATCCAGCGGTAGCTGCCATCTTTATGCTTCAGGCGAAATTCGGCGATGAAGGCACCCCGGGGGTTGTCAAGAAAGTCACTTACCTTCTGCAGCATGGCATCGCGGTCATCCGGGTGAAGCAGGTTTTCCCAGGTTGAAAATTCGTTTTGCAGTTCTTCTTCGCGGTATCCCAATTGCTGTTTCCATTGCCTGGAAAAGTATACTTCATTGGTATTTATTTTCCAGTCCCAGATGCCGGCATTGGCTGCCTCGGTTGCCAGGGTAAGCCTTTGCTCGCTTTCTCTGAGGGCCATTTGAGCCATGCGATTTATGGTAACATCGCTGAAAACCATCATCAGATGCGGCTCGCCCAACTGATAAAACCGGGTGAAATGGCACTCGAACCACACCAGTTTTTTAAACGTATTTTCGATCCTGATCTCAATGGTCTGGTTTTTTCCGGTTTTCAGCACTTCGTTTGCCGCTTTTTTCAATCCGCTTTTTTTCCATGAATCAAGCAGGTTGAAATTCTGAGCCAGCAGTTCGTCGGTGGTAGCGCCCACCAGTTCGGCAGCTTTGGGATTGGCCAGAATGCACTGCCCTGAACTGTCGTAGGCCAGTTTTCCCATCGGCGACTCCACCACCACAGTTTTGTTGAATATAAGCGCATTTTCCAGTTCGATGGCGGTGCGTTTGCGCCTGGAAATATCATTGAACGAGCTGGAGAGTGCGATGGGTTCCCCCTTGTCGTTGATCACCACATTCGATGTAATTTCCACATCGAAAATATCTCCATTTTTGCGTCTGGCTTTAATCTCACCCCTCCAGTATCCCCTGGCTTTCAGTTGTGTCATATTTTCCTGAGTGGCAACAGAATCGTCCAGCAGATCGGCAAAGAACATCCCTTTGGCTTCTTTTTTATCCAATCCCCAAAGTTCGGAGAATTTGGGATTAACATCAATGATATAACCCGAGAGATCCGCCAGGGCAAATCCGTTGATGGAGTTGTGGAAAGCGTTGTCTTTTATTTTTAACTGATTCAGGACATATTCCCGGGTGACGGCATTTGATAGAATGCTGGCGATATTTTCGAGGAGCTTTACTTCTTCCTTAAGAAAATTACTGTCGTGAGAATCTCCCGGCTGGAGAACGACCTCAATTTCACCAGCTTTTTCATTGTGGCGGTAGATGGTTTCGGTAAGCCTGTTGCCTTTATCAACAAAATTTACCGATTCGAACACCTTGTTGTATATGCTGATGCGGCAGCAGGTGTCGGCCGGGTATTGCCATGAAGCCGGGAGCAGGTTGACCGTTTGCCTGAAAACCTCATCCATGCTAAGGTCTTCATTGTCGATGAGGGTGTTGATTCTGTTCAGACAATTGATCTCCTTAACCCTTTCACCCAGGTCACCGATCAGTTTTTCGTTTTGCTCCTGAGAAGCCTGCCTTTCGTTAATTTCGTGTGAAAGCTGCTCATTGGTTGCCCTGAGTTCCTCTTCCACAGCGGCGCGTTCTTCGACCTCTTCCTGAAGTTGTTGGTTTTTCCTGTTTAACGCATCCAGGTATGATTTGCTCAACTTCAGGTTTTTCACTGCCATATCTGTGATCAGACCCACCAGTGAGCGGTAGAACTTCATCAGATGGTCAACTTTTTCGGGGCTGTAGGTTTTAATTTTTCTGTAGGCTGCAATGTATGACTCTTCGTCGAAATTGAATTTTTTTGCTTGTTTCCTGAATTCTTCCTCGGCCGGTTTATCATCTTTCCAAAAAAACTGCCCGAAAAAAATACTGGCCAAATACGTACCTTCGATAATAATGGGCACGGCTACATCTACCAGTCCGTTTTTACATTTGTAGGCAACGTAATTTCCTTTGTCGAGTTCGTTTTCGATGTGGCGGTCGCTTTCGCGACAATTGGCCAGACTGAGTTTGTTTTTCCGGTGAAACTCCGTACATATTTCCTGCCACCCCACACTGATGAGAACTTCGCCGTCTTTGTCGATTAGACCGATGGCAAAGCCGGTTACATCGTAAAAATGTTGTGTGAGATTCCTAAGCAAATTCAGGTCGATCAGATCCTTCAGCGCATAATTTTCGATGCCCAGTTCCTGGTCATTGTGCATAGC
>JBKHBQ010000216.1:0-6744 GCA_046542305.1 Bacteroidales bacterium | reverse complement strand
GGAAAATGTGCTGGAGAACACCACAAAAGGCATTCTGGTAATCACGCCCGGCGACCGCACCGAAATCCTTATCGGGCTCATCATGTCGATGCTTGCGGATAATTTCCCCAAAATTGCCGGCATCCTGCTTACCGGCGGCATCATGCCAAGCGTGCAGCTCAACAGGATGATGGAAGGTTTGCAGAAACTTCCGCTGGCCGTTTACAGCGTTAAACAGGATACCTACGAAACCGCCATGGCCGTGAGCAGAATCCATCCGGTGCTGGCGCCCGAAAACGAACGCAGGATGACCGCCGCCCTCGGGCATTTCGAAGCCAATGTGGATGTGGATGTGCTGGGTCAGATCATTAAGATTACCCGGTCGAAGGTGGTGACTCCGGTGATGTTCGAATACGAGCTGTTCGAGCGCGCCCGCGCCGACCGCAAACACATCGTGCTGCCCGAAGCCGGCGACGAACGCATCCTTCGCGCCGCCGAGATCCTGCTCAAGCGCAATGTGGTGGATATCACCTTGCTCGGAAACGAAGAAGAAATTTTTAAAAAGGCCGCAGCCCTGCAGTTGCAGCTCACCGGCGTAAACATCATCGATCCGTACGACAACGACCTTGTACACGAATATGCCGCCGAATACTACCGCCTGCGCAAGCACAAGGGCATCACCAAGGAACAGGCCTACGAGCTGATGTACGACGTGAGCTACCTCGGCACCATGATGGTGCACAAGGGCCACGCCGACGGAATGGTGTCGGGTGCCGCACACACCACCCAGCATACCATCAGGCCGGCATTCGAGTTTATTAAGACCAAGCCGGGTGTTTCCATCGTGTCCAGCTCATTTCTGATGGCGTTCGAAGATCGCGTGCTGGTGTATGGCGACTGCGCCGTGAATCCCAATCCCAATGCTGAGCAGCTTGCCGATATCGCGATCAGCTCGGCAGAAACGGCCGCTAATTTTGGCATCGAACCGCGTGTGGCCATGTTGTCGTACTCAACAGGGGCATCAGGAAAGGGCGAAGAGGTGGAGAAGGTGCGCAAAGCCACCCAGATCGCACGTCAGCGCCGTCCCGACCTGAAGATCGAAGGCCCCATCCAGTACGATGCCGCCATCGAACCCACAGTGGCCAAACAAAAAATGCCCGACAGCGAAGTGGCAGGCCGCGCCACCGTATTCATCTTCCCCGATCTGAATACCGGCAACAATACCTACAAGGCCGTACAGCGTGCCGCCGGCGCCGTGGCCATCGGACCGATCCTCCAGGGCCTCAACAAACCCGTTAACGACCTCAGCCGCGGCTGCCTCGTCAAGGACATCGTCAACACCGTCGTCATTACCGCTATTCAGGCGCAGGGGATGAAGAAGGAAAAAAGTTAAGGGTAAAAAAAGTTATTTGGATACCCGGCAGGTTTTCGAAACCTGCCGGGTTTTACAAAAAATCTTTCCTTCTCAAAAAAAAATAGCAGGCTGATTCCGTATTAACAGATCAAACCTTACCTTATCATAAGAAAATCTCTTCCCGGAAGTCCCCGCAATATGATTGGTGCAACATAATTATTATTGCACAAAAATTCCCAAATAAAAGGTGCACGATGTTTTTAAACAAGATATCAGAATGACGCTTTCCCCGGATAGCCTCTTAGAAGAACAGAATCGCCAATCCTGATTCACAGGGCAATTCACAAATAAATACCAGTTTCCTTAAACAATTCTTACTTCTGGCAGTTGTACTAATTGAATAAATCTTAATCACCAACAAAACAACCACCAACATGAAAAGCAAAGAAGAATTTAAGGAAATGATTAGCGAAACCAATGTCAGCCTTAACGAGCGGATGATTTCGATTGTAACCGGTACGCTTTTGCTGTGCAGCAGTTTCAGCGGCCGCGGCAAGCTTTTGAAAGCAATTAGCGGCGGATTTCTGATGTTCAGGGGATTCACTGGATACTGCCCGGGATACAAGGCCCTGGGACATAACGAGGATGCCGCAGCCAAGGATTTTATCCACATCAACACCAGCGTAACCGTGGACCGTCCGCGGCAGGAGGTGTATGATTTCTGGCGAAAGCTCGAGAACCTGCCCAGGTTTATGAAACACCTCGAAAGCGTGGAGGAACTCGACAATGAAACTTCCCTGTGGAAAGCACGCATCCCCGGCGGACTGGGTACCGTCGATTGGAAAAGCGAGATCGTGAACGACAAGCCCAACGAACACCTGAGCTGGCGTTCGGTGCCCGATTCACAGGTGCAGAACACCGGATTCGTGGATTTCCGCGATACCGTTAACCTCGGCACCGTGGTACACGTGGTTATCTCATATCACCCGCCGGCAGGAAAAGTCGGCAAAAGCGTCGGAAAACTCTTCAACCCGTTGTTCGAAAAAATGATAACGGACGACATCAAAAATTTCAAGGAATATCTTGAAGAACACTAATAATCAGGCTGTCTGATTTACGATATGAAAATCCGTAGCTGTGCCCTCCAGGGGGCACGCGCGGATTTTTTTGGTATTGATGAGTTGGTAACCGTTTAGCTGAGGTAGTAATCTCCGTTCGGCGAAGCGCCCGCCTGACTGAGACGCAGGCCGGTGCTTCGACAAACCTGCATGATCCTGTGGCCACAATGTTACAAATTTGTTGGAAATCCTGTAAAACATTGGCCTCATCTTTGGGTTAATATTAATAAATAGTAATATGAACATATCAAAGATGAAAACCGTTTTATTATCAATAATTACGCTGATGTTTTTTCAGCTAAACGGACAGGAGAGCATGGAATACAACAAACTCACACCCGAAGAAGAACGGGTGATTTTACATAAAGGCACGGAAAGGCCGTTCTCCGGAAAATTTGATAAGCACAAGGAAGAAGGCACCTACGTATGCAAGCGTTGTGGCGCCGAATTGTACCATTCATCGGATAAATTCAATTCGGGATGTGGCTGGCCCAGTTTCGACGATGAAATCGAAGGTGCGGTGAAGCGCGTACCCGATGCCGACGGCCGGCGTACCGAGATCGTCTGCGCCAACTGTGGCGGACACCTCGGACACGTGTTTCTGGGAGAGGGTTTTACATCCAAAAACACGCGCCATTGTGTGAACTCCGTTTCGATGGATTTTATTCCGGCAGGACAGGAAAAACCGAAAAACACCGGCAAACAGCTGGAGACTGCATATTTTGCCTCCGGATGTTTCTGGGGCACCGAGCATTTTTTCAATAAGGAAAAAGGGGTGAAATCCACCACCGTGGGCTACACCGGCGGAAACGTGATAAATCCCAGCTACGAGCAGGTTTGCACGGGTAAAACCGGACATGCCGAAACTGTGAAGGTGGAATACGACCCGGCGGTAGTAAGCTATGAGGAACTGGCCCGCCTGTTTTTCGAAACCCACGATTTCACACAGGTCGACCGGCAGGGGCCCGACATCGGCGAGCAATACCGTTCGGTGATCTTTTACACTGATGAAAATCAGAAACAAACCGCGGAAAACCTGGTAAAAACCCTCGAAGGAAAAGGTTACGATGTGGCCACGGACATCGAACCGGCTACCACATTTTACGACGCCGAAAAATACCACCAGGATTATTACCAAAAAACCGGCGGAACGCCCTATTGCCACTTCAAGCGCGAAGTATTCTGATGAGATTTCAGAAGATCTGAAAAAAATTAAACCGCCAGGAACAACTGTTGCCCAGCGGTTTTTTTTAATCTAGGTTATTTCGGCTACTGTTTAACTGATAGAGCAATCGAATAATCAAAAGCTTAAGCTTGCAAAAACACTTCGTGTTATTTTTTGTGAATTATGTATTGGTGACTATATGGAAAGCGACTACGACTCTGAAACACGAGATAACGGCACCTCTGAATAATTATCAAATGCAGATTGTCATAATATTTGCTAATTTTGTTTAAAAATATCGTTTATGGACTATTCAGCATTTCTTAATTTGGATAAGCTTTCGGATGAAGCCAGAAAAGAGTTGGAAAATTTTATTGTTTTTTTGCAATTTAAATACAGGCAATCTGAAGACAAAACGAAAACAGGTAAGATCAGGAAGCATTTCAATACCTTAAAACTGGATACAAGAGGTTTTAAATTCAACAGAGATGAAGCCAATGCAAGGTAGTTGTTTTATCAGCAGGAACTTGATCGTTTTTTGCTATTGAAAATATGCACCCAGCCAACTGATCGAAAATTATTACAAAACAATAATCCTTTCCCTGTAATTATTTAGCAGATGTGATCGCAGCCGTTCGGCGAAGCATTCGCTTCGCTGTTTTATTGTCGCAGTATTCACTGCTTTTTGGGATCATATTGTATGTAGCAAACCAGCCTCGCCGGCTAGGCGGGTGCTACAAAAAATAGAACATCGAAGAGAACCAGCCTCGACGGCTAGGCGGGTGCTTCGACAAACGAACATGTACTAAACAATCAAATATTCCATTACCTGAATGGGTTTAACGTATTTCAGCTTGCAGGCTAAATAATGACCTTTCCCTTATGAATTTCCTCATAGCATATCAGGCAGTTAAGATTTTAGGGACATGGAAAGTTTTTGCCCTGATCAAAGAAATTCCCGCCCCAAAATCAAAATAAGAATCCGATTTTTGCAATCCGAACATCTAAGATCGGGAACCAAACATGAGCAATCCACCAAAAATATTTCACTACCGCAGCGCCTTCCCACTGGAAAGCGGAGGTTCGCTTCCCGGGATCGACATTGCCTACCATACCTATGGAACCCTGAATGAAGAACAAAACAATGTCGTTTGGATCTGCCATGCACTTACCGCCAATTCCGATCCGCCGGAGTGGTGGCCCGGACTGGTGGGCCGGGGTAAACTTTACGATCCGGAGAAGCATTTCGTTGTTTGCGCCAATACATTGAGTTCCTGCTACGGGAGCACCGGCCCGCTGTCGGTGAATCCTGAAACGGGGCAGCCGTGGTACCGCAGTTTTCCGCTGCTTACCATCCGCGATCTGGTGACTTCGCTGGACATCCTCCGCCGGCACCTGGGCATACGCCGCATCAAAGTTGTTACAGGCGGTTCCATGGGCGGCCACCAGGCCATGGAGTGGGCCATTTCAAGGCCTGAACTGTTCGACCATCTGGTGCTGCTCGCTACGAATGCCGTAATGTCGCCCTGGGGCATCGCCTTCAACCAGTCGCAGCGGCTGGCTATCGAAGCCGATGGAAGTTTCTTTGATGACCGTCCCGATGGCGGCCTTGCCGGAATGAAAGCCGCCCGTTCGGTGGCCTTGCTCAGCTATCGCAACCGTACGGCATACAACCTTACCCAAAGTGAGGAATCCGCCGAAAAAACCGCTGATTTCAGGGCCTCATCCTACCAGGTCTATCAGGGCGATAAACTTGTGAAACGGTTCAATGCCTATGCCTACCACAGCCTGTCGCGCACCATGGACACCCACAACGTGGGGCGGGGCAGGGGCAGTGCAGCAAAGGCGCTGGAAGCCATCCGTGCCCGCACCCTGGCCATTTCCGTATCTTCCGATATTTTATTCCCGCCCGAAGAACTGAAATATATCCATCAACTAGTGAACGGCAGCCGTTATGTGGAAATCGATTCACCCTTCGGGCACGACGGATTCCTTGTGGAAAGCGGAAAGATTGCCAACATTGTGCATGAATGCTGCATGTGATTTGCAACGAGGCTCAGCATTTGAATTGCCATCCAATGAAATTGTCCCTTGGAAGTTTTTTCCAGTATTATTAAATGAAATCCATTAATTTTGCAACCGCAATACCAGCCACCTTAGCTCAGTCGGTAGAGCAGCGCATTCGTAATGCGCGGGTCGTGGGTTCGAGTCCCATGGGTGGCTCCAGAGGCTCCTGTTCAGGGGGCTTTTCTTTTTGTGTGCATCTGCATCTCCTGCCTGAAAATTCATTTGGAACAAATTTTGCCCCCGTATGTAACATGGCAAAAAACAAGATCAGCAGGCCCGAAAATGTAATCCGGCATCAACTCGACCGGAACGGGAAATTTCCCAACAATCCGCAGTTGCCGCTGGTGATTTACAAATCCGTGCTTCAGCTTGGCAACGATGAACCTGCTTCGTTTGTAGAGGATCTTTTAAACCAGAACAACTGGAAAAATTCCTGGCGCAACGGTGTTCATCACTTTCATCACTTTCACAGCAATACCCATGAAGTGCTTGCGGTATACAGCGGCACGTCGCAGGTGATGTTTGGCGGGCCGGACGGAAAAATCGAAGACCTCGAAAAGGGCGATGTGGTCATCCTTCCAGCAGGCATGAGTCACAAACGCATCGAAGCCGACGGCGATTTTGCCTGCGTGGGCGCATATCCTTCCGGAAAATCCTTCGACATGCACAAGGGAGAGGACGGGAATATTGATAAACTCAATGAAAACATCCGCCAGGTTCCCCTGCCCGAGAGCGATCCTGTTTTCGGCGCCGGAGGCCTGTTGTTCGACTATTGGAAATACTGATTCGGAAACCCGAAATCACATCTAAAACAAAAAAACACAATACTATGGCTATAAACGTTACAACACCACGATTTGAACACGGAAAGGAAATTCCTGTAAAATTCACCTGCGACGGAGATGACATCTCTCCGCTGATCCGTTGGGATAATGTGCCGAAAGCGGCAGTAACCCTCGCATTGCTGATGGACGACCCGGATGCGCCCGGCGGCACTTTCACCCATTGGATCGTGTATAACATTCCTGCAAAGGATACAGAACTCGAAGAGATCATTCCCA
>JBKHBQ010000215.1:0-6761 GCA_046542305.1 Bacteroidales bacterium | reverse complement strand
TTAAATGTGGTTTTGTTCATCGATTTTTACATTTATGTTATTACATTTTACCCCCCATACACCGGATAATCCACATACCCCTTTTCGCCACCATGATAAAAAGTTTCCTTATCGGGCCCAGCCACGGGTACACCTGATTTAAAGCGCTCCACAAGGTCGGGATTTGAAATAAAGGGTTTGCCAAAGGCGATCAGGTCGGCTTCACCATTTTGCAGCATCCGTTCGGCGCTTTCTTTTGAGTGGCCGCCGCAGGAAATAAGGGTGCCGTTATAGATTTTTCTGTAGAACGGCATAAAACTCTCTTCGGGATGGTTCAGCCGCGTTTCGGGCGGCATGATCTCGCTCAGGTGAAGGTATGCGAGCCGGTAATGGTTGAGCCGGTCCACGATGTACCCGTAGGTTTTTTCCGGATCGGAATCTTCGAGGCCGGGCCGGTAAGGCTTTGGAGAGAGCCGGAGGCCGGTCTTTCCGCGGGGAATATTTTTAAGCACTTCATCCAGTACCATAAAAAGAAAGCGGGCGCGGTTTTCTACCGGGCCGCCGAATTCGTCGGTGCGTTTGTTGGTACCATCCATGATAAACTGGTCGATAATGTAACCGTGGGCGCCGTGGACTTCCACCCCGTCGAAGCCGGCTTGGACGGCATTTTTGGCCGCCCTTCCGAAATCCCGGACGGTGCGGTGGATTTCATCGATGGTCATCGGGCGCGGGATGTCGTAATCCTTACGGCCTGAAGGTGTGAGCACCTCACCGGGCGGGCGAACAGCCGATGCCGCCAGGGGCAATCTGCCCTCAGGCTGCAACAGCCGGTGCGAAAACGGCCCCACATGCCAAAGCTGCAGGAAAATCTTCCCGCCGGCATCATGAACGGCTTTGGTTGCTTTTTTCCAGCCTTCAATCTGTTTTGTTGTAAAACACCCCGGCGATCCTGAATAACCGTATCCTTCCGGTGAAATCTGACTGCCTTCGGAAATAATCAGCCCCGCCGATGCACGCTGCCGGTAGTAAAGCGCGATCAGCTCATCGGCAGCCAGTTCGGGTTCCATTGCACGCCGGCGTGTTAGCGGCGCCATCACGATGCGGTTGTTCAATGTGATTTCTGCCAGGTGAAACGGCTGGAAAAGGAGCTGGGTGTTGTTCATAAACCAAAGTGTTTTTTTGACATGCTCGTGTGATATTACTCTGCCTTCATCGATGTTCTTTAGCCCCCGTTCAATTCCGGCTTTTTGTTCGTCGGTTAAATATTCCGGCGAATTCTCTTGCAAAGTCATCAAATCCTTGAATCCTTTAAAAAACGAAGTATTTCACTGTTATCGAGCTTTGTCAGCCATTCGATCAGTTCCGCTTTTATAGCCTTATTCGTCATATGTATTTCGTTTAACGAAAAAAGTTATAAAATACCACCGTCTTGCTTGAGGCAGTTAAATGAAAAAGAAATCTCCTAATGAAACTTCGAAACCGGAATGATCTCCACATTCTGGCTTGCCAGCAAGCGCTGTGCCTGTTGCAGATCTTCGGTAAATCCGAGCAGGAAACCGCCGCCGCCCGATCCGCACAGCTTCAGGTAATAGCTGCCGGTGTCGATGCCTTCTTGCCAGATATCCAGAAATGCAGCCGGGATCATAGGTTTGAGGTTGGAAAGCAGGAACCGTGAAAGCTTTTTCAGGTTGGCGAAAAATTCGGAAAATTCGCCCGTGATGATGGCTTCGATGCTGCTGTTAGTGAACGGGATCATTTCGTTTTTGATCAGGTTCATAAAGCCTTCTTCCTTACAGCGGTCGAAAAACATGCTCACCAGCGGGCCGGTTTTTCCGGGATTTCCGGTGTTGATGAGGAAGATGCCGCCGTTGTTTGAAAACTCACGCGGGATACCTACCGGCACGATATGCTGGTCGGGCTTGATCAGCAGCGGATTGCGCATATAGCAATTCAACGGATCCATCCCGGAGCTTACGCCATGAAAAAACGATTCCATCTGCGAAAAAATCTTTTTTAGCTTGTTGAGGTCTTCACGTGCAATAGATTGCCCGTCCGGCTCCTTGATGGGATCGGCGGCATATTTTTCGTACACGGCAGCCACCAACGCACCGGAGCTCCCGATGCCGAATCCCTGGGGAATGCTCGATTCAAAATATAGTCCTTCATCAAGATCGGTTTTGAACCGGTCGAGGTGGAAATCAAAGATCAGTTCGCCCCTGCTTTTCAATCCATTCAGATAAGTATAAAACTCCCTGAGAGACTTGCTCGATTCTTCGGCAAAAGCAAGGTCGGTGTATTTATCCTCGTTGATAAAGCTCAGTTCGCCCTTGAAATGCGTGTAGGGCACCGTAAGCGCCATCGAATCGCACATAATGCTGTATTCGCCGAACAGCAGAATCTTCGCATAAAATATTCCGTCTTTCTTATTCATTGTCCAAAATTCTTTCCGGACCGCGGCCCATCATGTCGTGAATAATTTGTCCGTTTTCACAAAACGGTTTCAATTCATTATCAATAAAACTTTTTGCTTTGAAATTTTCTGTTTCCGGAAACAACACGTGTACATTCGGGCCGGCATCGAGCGTAAAACAAAGCGCACTGTAGTTTTGTTTCCGGTAATGCCTGATCTTTTCAATGATTTTGAGCGTGTTTTCATCAAGCAGCACGTAGCCGGGATCGGAAGCCATCATCATCGCGTGCAGCGACAGTGCCTCATGCTCCACAATCCTGACAAAATTTCCCGAATCCCCGTTTTTCAGAACCTGCAACAATTCCTTCATATTTTTGCGGGCTTGCCGGTAACGGGCTTCCGCATAATCGTGTCGCTCCATCAGATCGTGCCCGACACGGCTGGAGATTTTTTTCTCGCCGCTGTGAACGATTAAAATGCTGTCGTGCATATTTTCGAATACCGGATCTACTTTAAAATCCAGCTTCGAAGCGTACCCGTCGGATGATGCAGCGATCAAATCCGTTTCGCCCCAGCTTGTAAACCCGCCGAACACACTGCGGGCGGCGCTGCCCGATCCGATCCTGGCAATGTGCGAGGCATGTTTGTAAAAATCCGTTTCCTGAGAATTTTTGCCGACCTCCTGATGAATGCTGCACAGGCACAATGCCAGCGCGCTCATTGCCGAAGCCGACGAAGCAATGCCTGCAGAATGCGGAAAGGTATTCTTTGAATATATTTCAAGGTCGAACCGGTTGAGCCAGGGGAATTCATTGCCGAGCCGGCTGAAATATTTTTCCAGTTTCAGCCTGAAGCCCTCGTTTTGTTTTCCGTCAAAATAAAATTCGAAACTACCTTTTCCCGCAGCAGGGCTGAACGCCACAGAGGTTTCGGTGTACGATCTGTTCAGCGTCATGCTCAGCGAAGCATTGGCCGGAAGCTGAAAACCCTTTTTACCCCAGTATTTCACCAGGGCGATATTGCTGGGACTCCGCCACGTTACTTTTCCGGTATGTGATTTTTCCATTGCCATTTACGCTTCTGCTTTATTGCTGTGCAACACAATTTCGTCAAAACCAAAAAACGTATCAAGATCTCTTGATAACAGGTATTTTTCCAGTTCATGGGGCTCACCTTCCCAGGTAACCAAGGCAAAATCGCCGCCCCAGGCCCCGAGTGATTTGGCCGAGACCTCAAGACCGGCAAACAGTTTTTCCTTCACCGGGATTTCATCCAGCACTTTCGACAGAATGTCCTCGTGTTCGCAAATCAACCGCCTGAAATCCCGCAGTTCCTTCACCCGGGTCATTTCCAGCGTAATCTCCGAAATTCTTTCGATCTCCTTCTCCCTCCCGTTCAACCGGTTCTGATTTCTGACGATGCTTTCGGCTGAATTCTTTTTTTGACCGGTATACACGAAGAACAAATTTTCACTAAACCGGGGTTTAAAATTAGCAGGCCTGATTTCAGGATGTTCATTTCCAAGCCGGTAAAACAAAGGGCCTTCAGCCGTTGCGCAAGCCACATCATATCCCGAGCCCTTCGATGTCATAAAATGAAGTTTCAACGGATCTACGCCCACCCAGCGGGCGATATTCGCGATAAGCGAAGAACTGCTTCCCAGTCCCCAGTTAATATCAAATTCAATGTTCGTCTTGATTTCAAACCCTTGAAAATTGCGAAACACCTCAGGGTTTAGGCTGGCAGCCCCGGCTAAGATGCTTCGGATGTATCCGGCTCTGGCGGCATCGCTGCAATCCGTAATTTCGAGATCCGGCAGCTTGTATCCGGCCTGAAACCAAGGACTTTCATGAATAAAGCTCCTGAATGTGAGATGACCGGCAGCGGGGATTTCCTTCACCTGCATCGACTGCCCCGGTCTGAGCGGCACACACAGCGCCAGCGCACCTTTCAGCACCAGGTATTCGCCCGTGATCAGGAATTTGCCATTGGAACGATATTGCCGGACAGTCAACACCTTAATATTTTTCGATTTTTTCTTCCTTTCGGATGCTGTGAATGAACTGCGTAACAGAGCGGAACGAAACCTTCTGATCGGCAAAATGCTCCACGGCCAGGTCCTTTTCCTTTTCATTCACATTGAGCGAATTCAGGATATTCAGGAGGTGCATCTTCATATGTCCCACCTGGATGCCTTTGGTCACCAGCGATTTGAGTGCGCCGAAATTATTCGCCAGGCCTGCCGATGCTGCAATTTTCATCAACTCTTCCGCACCGGGATTTCCAAGCAGCTTCAGGGAGAATTTTGCCAGCGGGTGCAGCGAGGTGAGTCCGCCAACCGTACCCAGAGAGAGGGGCACTGTGAGGCTGTACCTGAATTTCCCGTTGGAAATGTCGATATCGGTGAGCGAGCGGTATTTTCCGTTGCGTGCGGCATAGGTATGCCCGTCGGCCTCGATGGCTCTGAAATCGTTGCCCGTAGCCAGCGCCACCGCGTCGATCCCGTTGAAAATGCCCTTGTTGTGCGTAGTTGCCCGGTAGGGATCAACCTGCGCAATGCGGACGGCCTTTTCGAATTTCCATGCAAAGTATTTTGTGTCCGTGATCTCGCCGGCATGAACCAGGCAGTCGATGTCGCATTCCACCTCGGTTTTCACCAGGCAATCGGGCGTATAATTCGAAAGGATCGCCATGATCACGTGGCAGGTACGCTCCTCACCGTCGTAGTATTCGTTGGTGGCAAAATGAGATTTCAAAATCTGGGCGAACTCCTCCAGGCAGGAATTGATAAAGTTGGCGCCCATGGCATCGCGGGTGTCGAAAGTTGCCTTCAACTGGTAGTAATTGACGATCTCTTCGGTCATATCCACCAGCTCGATGTCGCGGATGCCGCCACCGCGCTGATCCATATTTTCGGTAATGTGTTTGGTGCCTGACAAGAGTTCGTGCCTGAGAAACGGAAACAGTGCCTGTAGTTTTTCCACTTCTCCTTTCCAGATAAAATGTACCTGGCCCACCTTGCTGGTCGACAGCACCTCGGCATGGAATCCGCCTTTGGGCGCCCAGTACTTGGCGCTGTTGGCTGCGGCAGCCACCACCGAACTTTCCTCAATTACCATCGGCACGAGATACATCTTCCCGTTGATGTTGAAATTCGGCGCGATGCCAAAAGGAAAATGAAAATTGGATATGGTGTTCTCACTGAATTCATCGATAAGTTTTTGAATTTCGGGATCGCGGTGCCAAAAGCTTTTCAGCAGATCGACCACTGATTCGGGATCATGGCAATGACTGGCAACCAGCTCGATCTTGGCTTCCTTATTAAGTTTCGAAAATCCTGATACTATGTTGTTATTCATTTCCAAAAATTTCGTGCAAAAGTAAAACTTTGATGTTACCTGATGCCATTGTAATTTGAAGTCAGGCACATTCGTTTGATTTCACCTTTCAAACAACTAACTGCTACGAATGTTTAATTTTTAACTTGATTTATTAAACAACGGAGAGGATAAAATTACTTGCTGCGCATAATTACTTTCAGGGCTTCCTTCTGGCTGAGGGAGGAAAGTTTATGGGTTTTAACAAAATCCATCACCAGGGCGGGGTCGGTTTTGGAATATTGGCGCAGCGCCCATCCGATCGCTTTGCGTATGAAGAAATCCTGATGATCAGCCAGTTTTTCGATCAGGCTGAACAGCAGTTTTGTATCGGTTTCATTTTTGTACCGCAACTGAAACAGGAGCGCGGTTCGTTGAAGCCACATGTTTTCGGAATCGAGCCATTTTGTGGTATACTGCGGGATCATTTCAGGAAAACGCTTAAACAGATCGCCCACCAGATGGGAAGCGATAAAATCCACGGTATCCCACCACGATTTGTTGGTGATCATAAATTCGAGCGTTTCTACAAAATCCGGCTCAACCTTTTTAATATATTTCTCGCAGAGCACCATGCCGAAATGCTGGAATTCACGCTCAGGCTGCGCCCACAATTCTCTGACGAGCGCCGGTAAATACTCCTGCGACGGCAAACCGTATGTTTTAAGGAACTCACTCCTTATTCTTCGCTGGTCGGGGGCCTTGATGCCAAAAAAATCGTAACGGTTACGCATGTAGGCCTTCATTTGCCTTGCGTTGTCAGCATTGGCATTTGCTTCAAATTTTTCTCTTAGTTGAGGAATGAAACTTTTCATGGTTTGATCTTTTTAGCAATATAAACAGTTGAAATTCCGTGGCTCGACATAATGGGCTGCTTTTCGGACCGGATGATGGTAAATCCGGTTTTCTCGAGCATCAGTTCGAATTCGCGCACACCGAACCAGCTTATTTTCAGTTCATCCAGGTGGGTATCCACCAGCAGCGGCCCGTCGAAC
>JBKHBQ010000214.1:0-6773 GCA_046542305.1 Bacteroidales bacterium | reverse complement strand
AATGGCGGAGCATCAGGGTTTGTTTGTGATCAGATCGGGAAAGGGCAGCTCCGAAGTGATCAACGGTGAAGATTTTAGTCCCAGGGTATTTTAAGGTATAAAGATCAAATCAGTTAAATACAAAACCCTGACGGCATATCCTTACCGTCAGGGTTTTTATCGTCCTGCCTTCAACGTCTATTTTTCTTCCAATTCATAACCTAATTTTTTTCCTTTTTCGATGGCCGGTACGCCCAGTTTCATCCATTTGGGTTCGGGCGCTCCCTTGAGGTAATGATCGAAAAACTGATACATACGGGTGCTGAGGTCAACCCGGTTGGGCCATTTGGTCAGGTTATGCCGTTCGTCGTTATAGGTGAGCATCCATGCGGGCTTATCGAGACGGCGCATGGCCATAAACATTTCAATACCCTGGTACCATGGAACCGCTCCGTCGCCGTCGTTGTGCATGATCAGCAGCGGGGTTTCGATCTTGCTGGCATAAAACAGCGGCGAGTTTTCGATATAGAGCATGGGCCTGTCCCACAGCGTGCCTCCAAGCCGGCTTTGTGTTTTTTCGTACTGAAACATCCGGCTCATGCCGCTTCCCCAGCGCACGCCTCCGTAGGCCGAGGTCATATTGCTCACCGGTGCACCCGCCATGGCCGCCTTGTACAGATTGGTCTGCGTTACAAGGTAAGCCACCTGATAGCCGCCCCAGCTCTGACCCTGAATGCCCATGTTTTCGCGGTCGATAAACGGAAACTGATCTGCCATGGCCAGGGTGCCGCTGACGATCGAGCGGTAGGCGCTTTCACCTGGATAGCCCACCAGGTAAGGAATATCAGGTACAAATACCACGTAACCGTTGCTCACGCAGTAAGCCGGATTGATGATGGAACGGCTCGGGGAAATATTGTAAAACTGGTGCAGGTTGTCCGAGTCGCGCTCGTAAAAATAAACGAGCAGCGGGTATTTTTTCGATTCGTCCAGGTTTTCGGGGGTGTACAGCAGTCCGTCGAGCTTTTCGCCATCGGCTGAGGTCCACGAAACCTGGCGCACATCGCCCCAAAGATATGGCTCGCGCTGTGCATCAAGATGCGTGATCCGTGTGGCAGCTTCAAAATCCGGATTACTCCAGTACAGATCGGGGTAAAGATCGAAAGCGCTTTTTTGCCAGATCAGTTTTTTGGCATCTTCAGCTTTTTGCACACCATAGTACCTGTAATCCTTCATAATGATTTTTTCAGGGGCTTTTTCATCATATGGATCAGCAGTGTAAAATCCGCTTGCCTTGCTCACCTCATCAAAAGCCGAAAGCATCATTTCCTTTTCCACATATTCCGCCTCCCGGTTGAGCTTTTCGTAACGGAAAATAATTTTTTGCCCGCGCCCGTAGCCGCCGGTAATTCTTTCAGGAGTTTTTTTTCCTTCAGGATCGAAACGCCAGATGTCATACTTGTCGTAGATCAGCACATATTCGTCATCTTCCGTCCAGCCGGCAAGTCCGTACGATCCTGGAAGCTGCGGGATGTCATTCAGTTCGTAGTAAAAATTAAAAGGCAGGTTTGCGGTAAGGGAGGTCTTTTGGCCGCTTAACAATTTTTTAACGTACCATGTTGAGTCGTTGGTTTGGTACCAGAGGATGTAATTACCTCCGGGTGAAAGACTGACGTAGGATTGCTGTTTGTCGAGCAGTTTTGTTTTTTCGCCGGTTTCCATATCGATGGCATAATAATCCCGGTAGGTGTCGTCCCAGGTTATAAGCAGGCTGTAAGGCAGGTAGGTGTAGCCGAGCGCCATATTTGCATTTCCTTTATCGAAGGTGCGCACATCCGGGATTTCCTCTGTGCCAAGCTGGACCATTTTCTCCTGATCAGGATAGAACACTGCCAGATAGTTTCGTTTTTCCTCATGTTTGAGTTGCTTTTTTTGCTGGGGCTGGATCAGAGGATCACGCCAGTGCCACACGTCTACATGAACTTTTTCTTCTGCCAGCAGTGTGTCTTCAGGGAGCGGTTCTTTCTGAGGTGCTGTTCCGAAAAACAGTTTCTCGCCGTTTTCTGAAAAATCCGGCTTCCTGTGCTCGCTTACGCGCCAGTTTTCCGGAAGTCCGCCCGACCGGCTGTGGATCACGATCCGTGCTTCCGATTGTTTTTTCTGCCAATAGCCGAGGTTATAATTTTTTACTTTCGATGTATCGGATGAAAATACAAATGCCAGTTGAGCGCCCTGCTCGTCAGCATTGATCTGCTTTGCTATGCCGTCGCGTTCGAAAATACTCATTACCATTTCTTTCTTCGGATCGAAACGGAATACGGCCGTGGAATCGATGGAATCTTTCCGTTGGGTGATAAATCCAAACAAATTCCCGTTTTTTGATGCCGTGTATTCGGTGACATCTTCAAAACTGAATTCCGTTCCTTCTATCACTTTGCGAATCACCAGTTCGGTGCCGTCGCCTTTTTTCTTTTTCTTTTTGGGTTTGGCAGTGCTGTCGACTTTATCGGCGGTGTCTTTTACCGGCAGCGGTTTTTCAAGGTGGTAGGCCAGCCATCCGGAACCTTCTTCAGGCAATAAGAATGATTTCACCCTTGCAACCTTCCTCAGGTCGTTTTTTTCCAATACCCAGATGCCAAGCGAATCTTTTGGCATTTCATCGTCTTTCATTTTGGCTTTTTTCGCAGCCCTGAGGGTGTCTTCGCCCGGCTTGATTTTAAAAGCAAGCAATTGGCTGTCGCCTGAAAACCGTGCATTGTAGCCGCGGCTCACCGAATCCGTCTTTCCGGTTTCTGTATCGAATATGTAAAGCCAGCCGTCGCCCTTTTGCGGGTTTACTTCCCAGGTTACCCATCGTCCATCATCAGAAATGCGGGTATCCGAGAGGATTTTCCATTCGTCGTACACCGAATGGTCAAGTGGTTTCTTTTGGGCTAAGAGGCTTGTGATCAGCGTAAGTAGAATTAGTGTAGCAGATAATCTTTTCATTTTTCTTAAAGGTTTTGTGATAAAAGCGCCAAATATACCAATTTCCTTTCTTTTCGTGCATGAGGTATTGGCTATCATTTGATTAACCCCTGAAATTGAGCCTTTAATTTTGAAATTCCTATTTGGATTAAATTTATGTTAATTAATATTAATTACGCATTGAACCGCCTATTATTGTTAATTTTGCAAGCTGTTTTAACAGAAAAATATTAATTGTAAACGATTAATTTTAAGGTATCTAAAATCAAGATGGGATATATTAAATTCGACAAAAATCAGCTCATTAACCTGGAATATTCACTTCGCCGCGAACTGCTGCGTTCCAACAGGGCAGGGGCTTTTTCCAATACCACGATCATTAGCTGCAATACCCGAAAATATCACGGACTGCTGATTGTTCCACAGCCACAGTTCGGAAACACACCGCATGTTTTGCTGTCCGGTCTTGATGAAACCATCATTCAGCGCGAAGCGGATTTCAACCTTGGTATCCATAAATACCAGAATAATATATATTCGCCGAAAGGGCACAAATACATCAGGAACTTCCAACTGGAACCCACGCCAAAAATCACCTACCGAGTGGGTGGTGTCGTGCTTGAAAAGGAAAAGCTTTTTTCGTCGCGCGAAAACATGGTGATGTTTAAGTATACACTGGTGGAGGCTCATTCGCCTACAAAACTGCGGTTTAGGCCTTTCCTGGCATTCAGGAATATCCATGCGCTTTCAAAGGCAAATATCGATGCCAGTAAGAAATATGAAACGATTAAGAATGGCATAAAAGTCACAATGTACGACGGATATTCGCCCCTGCACATTCAATTTTCGAAGAAGGTTGAGTATACCCACGTGCCCGACTGGTATTATAACATCGAATATACCCACGAAAAGCTGCGCGGGTATGATTATCTGGAGGATTTGTACGTTCCCGGATTTTTCGAACTGCCGATCAAACCGGGAGAATCAATTCTGGTAGCCGCCTCCACAAATGAGGTGCTGCCCGGCGGACTGAAGCAGAAATTCAACGCGGAACTCAAAAAGCGTATCCCGCGGAATAATTTCGAAAATTGCCTGACCAACGCAGCGGAACAATTTATCGTAAACCAGGAAAATCGCACCGATGTCATTGCCGGATATCCGTGGTTCGGCCCGATTGGCCGCGATACCTTTATGTCGCTGCCCGGGCTGATGCTGACACGCGGTGATGAGAAAACCTTCCGCTCGGTGATCGATTCGATGATTTCCACCATGAAAGGACCCTTCTTCTACAATGTGGTGCTCAACGATCGCACGGAATACAATTCGGTGGATACCCAGCTATGGTTTTTCTGGGCACTGCAAAAGCTCGCCGAACATACCGGCGATCCCGGCAGAATATGGAAGGATTACAAAAAAGTGATCAAACTCATTCTCGAAGCTTACCGCGAAGGAACCTGGTACAACATTAAAATGCAGGACAACTGCCTGTTGTTTGCCGGCGAATCGGGACAGGCGCTTACATGGATGAACGCCACCTACGACGGTAAACCTGTTACGCCACGAATCGGTATGCCGGTGGAGGTAAATGCGTTGTGGCACAATGCCGTAATGTTCAGCCTCGATCTGGCACGGCAGGCAAAGGACCTTGCATTTTTGAGAAACTGGAAGGAGATCGGACAAAAGATCGGGATGTCTTTCGTGGAAAATTTCTGGGACGAAAGTAAGGGTTATCTGGCCGATTACACCAACGGAAGTTTTAAGGACTGGTCGGTGCGACCCAATCAGATGCTGGCGGTTTCGCTGCCCAATTCCCCCCTGAGCCGGATGCAGCAAAAGAAAGTGCTCGATGTGGTGGAAAAAGAACTGCTTACCCCCCGCGGATTGAGAACCCTGTCGCCCAAAAATGTGAAGTACAAAGGCGTGTACAGGGGCAACATCCAGCAGCGCGATGAAGCTTATCACCAGGGATCGGTGGTGCCTTCGCTCATTGGCCATTTTGCCGAAGCATATCTGAAACTTTACGGGAAGGCCGGTATTTCGGTGATCAAAAAACTCTACAACGGTTTCGAACCCGAATTGCAGGAATATGGCGTGGCCACCATCTCCGAGTTGTTCGACGGCGATCCGCCGCATCATCCCGCAGGCGCCACATCGATGGCCGCCGCTGTGGCAGAGTTGCTCAGGATTAATCAAATGATCGAAAATTTAGAAAATAGTAAAACGAAATAAAACAGGAGCGTATTAATGAAAGTATTGATGTTTGGTTGGGAGTTCCCTCCACATATAACCGGCGGACTTGGAACAGCTTGCTACGGCCTCACCAAAGGACTGGCAAAGCAAAACACCGACGTGATCTTCGTGGTTCCGAAGGCATATGGGGATGAAGACCAATCTGCCGTCAGGCTTGTCAATGCCAGCGATATGATTGTGGATACTTCTGACGAAGACTACAAAGAATTCTGGAAAAAAATCACCTATATGGAGATTGGCTCCAACCTGATCCCCTATGTGGGTCCGGAGGAGTTCAAACGCCTGGCAGAAGAAAATCAACTCGAGGGGAGCTCCCTTGAACAAAAAGTGTTTAAAACCAAATTTAATTTTTCGGGTAAGTACGGAAAGGATCTGATGGCCGAAGTATCACGCTATGCGCTGATTGCTGCGGGGATTGCCCGCAAGGCCGATTTCGACCTGATCCATGCCCACGACTGGCTGACCTACCCCGCCGGCGTTGCTGCCAAAAAGGTAACCGGCAAGCCCCTGGTAGTGCATATGCACGCCACAGAGTTCGACCGTTCGGGACAGAACATCAACCAGAATGTTTACGATATCGAACGCAAGGGAATGGAAGAGGCTGATCGCGTGATTACGGTGAGCAACTTTACCCGCGCCATCGTCATCGAAAAATACGGCATCAACCCTGACAAAGTGTTTACAGTGCATAATGCCGTGGAACCTACCGAAAAGGAGGTGGAGGAAGTAAAACGCCATGTAAAGGAGAAGGTGGTAACCTTTCTCGGTCGCCTTACCCTGCAGAAGGGGCCCGAATATTTTATCGAAGCCGCCAATATCATTCTGCAGCGCGACAACAATGTGCGCTTTGTAATGGCAGGATCGGGCGACCTGATGAATAAAATGATTCGCCGGGTCGCCCAGCTAAAAATCGGCACTAAATTCCATTTTACCGGATTTTTAAAAGGTGCCGATGTGGACAAGATGTTCCTGCTAAGCGATGTTTTTGTGATGCCCTCAGTATCCGAACCTTTCGGGATTGTGCCCCTGGAAGCCATGCGATCCAATGTGCCGGTGGTGATCTCGAAGCAATCGGGTGTGTCGGAGATCCTTAAACATGCACTAAAAGTTGATTTCTGGGACATCAACGGGCTGGCGGATTCAATCTACGGATTGCTTCATTACCGTTCGCTTACCGAAACATTTAAGAAATACGGCCGGACGGAAGTGGATAACCTGAAATGGGAAAATGCTGCCTACAACGTCGCCCAGGTGTACGAATCCGTTTTTAAATAAAACCTTTAACGAACAACAATTTTGACAAAAGATATGAGATCAATTTGCTTCTATTTCCAGGTTCATCAACCATTCAGGCTCAGGACATACCGCTTTTTTGACATGGGTCACGACCACCATTACTACAATGAGTTCGAAAACAGCCACATCATGAGCAGGATAGCCCAGAAGAGCTATCTCCCGATGAATGAACTGTTGCTAAAACTGATCAAAAAGCATGGCAAGGATTTTAAGGTAAGCTTTTCGATCACCGGCAGCGCCATCGAGCAATTCGAGGCCTACGCACCCGAAGTGATCGAAAG
>JBKHBQ010000213.1:0-6788 GCA_046542305.1 Bacteroidales bacterium | reverse complement strand
ACCTGGGGGAATCGTGCTTAAAATGCTCCAGCTTAAAGATCACCCCAACATCATCCTTGCCTTTAAAAATAATGCTGTGGATGTATTCGAATGGGAAAACCGGCATCTGATTTACCGGCATTCCATCAAAGGAGCATTTACAGGCCTGCGGACGGTGGGCGAGGATGACCACGGAAACATCTGGATCGGTACCCGGCAGCCCACTGTGGTAAAGATCCCGGCAGCGCAATTTCTTGCTTCTCCCGGAAAATTGCCCGATGAGGCCGTTTCGCACTACAATTTCACCCAACAACTTACGGATGTGATTCCGTACGAAGAGCAGGTGATTTTTTCCAATGAGCGCGGTTTACTTACATTTGACCATCAGAAAAAGGAGTTTACCCGCTGTTATCTCTTCGGACCGGAAATCGCCGGCAAGCAGCGAATGTTCTCGTGCCTGGAAAAAGACTTTCGCAGCAATGTGTGGGTGGGTGGCAACGAGATTTTCCTGTACCATGCCGATGGCACCTACTCCGTCGAGAAGTTGCACTTTCATCAGATCGAGGAGGTATTTTCGGCTTTTGTGTTCCTTCATGAAAATGAACAGCGGACCTGGATCGGAGGAAACAACGGGGTGTATCTGTTTCGCAACAATCCGCAGCTTTCCTATCCTACAGATACCCGGACGGTCATCAACAGGATCAATGTTACCAGCGATTCCATTGCCTTGTACATCAATGCCTCCGCGTGGCCTTCCCCGAAAGGGGAATCCACAGAAAACCTTCCCGGTTATCCCCTGCACATCGATCTGACAAGGAAGAACAGCCAGGTAACTTTTCAATATGCCCTCCCCTATTTCAACAGCGAAAACAAAACACAGTATTCGTACCGGCTGCTCAACTACTCCGATACCTGGACCAAATGGTCGAACGAGCATACTGCCACATATTCAAATCTTTATCCCGGCGATTACACTTTCGAGGTACGTGCCCTCACAATCCATAAGCAAATTTCCGGACCCGCCACAGTTTCGATTCATGTGCCTGCGCCCTGGTATCTCAGTCATGCGGCCATTTTGGCATTCGCCCTGATTGCAGTAGGGCTGGTATATTCCATTTCGCTTATCATCAGTCGGCAGCGCGTACGGAAACACCTTCGCATTGAGGACGTCATTCAAAAACGGCTTCAGGAAAAACGGATCATCGACATTGTGCAATCGGTAAATCAGCGGCCGGAACAACGAGCCGCCATGTCTTCGCGCGAAACAAATCCGGAGTTAACCCTTAAGCCGCTGAAGAAATCAAAAAGCAGCCAGCAACAATTCCTCGAAAAAGCCCTTGAGATCGTTGAAAATCACATGAGCGATCCCGATCTCGACGTAAAAACCTTCTGTAAAAAAATGGGCATGAACCAGGCGTTTGCCTACCGGAAAATGATCTCCATCACCGGCATGTCCATCAGCAGCTTTATTCGCAATACCCGTTTAAAAAAGGCCGCACAAATGCTTTTGGAAACCGATCTGAGCATTTCGGAGGTGGCTTATCAAACCGGATTTAGTGCCCCCAGCTATTTCACCCGTTGTTTTAAACACGAATTTGGCAAGAGCCCGAGGGATTTTACCCAGAACAGGAGGAAAATCATGAATTCCTGATCAACAGCTTGTTCGGCGGATAAGAAATTGAAAAAATACAAGCCCCTGCCGAAAAAATGCAACATTTTTTTTATTCTGTTAAATTCTATTAAGATTATGTTACAGGCTTTTCCGCTATGTGGAAATAGTTTTGAACTTACAAAAAATTGAATATGAAAAACTACGCATTCATTGCAGCTACACTTTTCTTGTTATTGCTTTTTCCGCAGTCAGGTTTTGCACAAACGCGTGAAGTAAGCGGAGTGGTTTTCAATCAGCAGACCGGTGAGACCATTCCCGGAGTGAATATTGTGATTACGGGCACAAGCCAGGGAGTAACAACAGATATCGACGGAAAGTTCACCATTCAGATTCCTGCTGATCAGAAGATGCTCACCTTTTCTTATGTGGGGATGGAAACACAGCATGTTGACGTTGCTGGAATCTCATTTATAGAGGTGCGGATGGTTCCGGGTGTGGCTCTCGATGAAGTGATCGTCACCGCGCTGGGCATTTCCAGGTCGGCAAAATCACTTGGTTATTCGGCTACCAACCTAAAAAGCGAGGCCATCAGCGAATCCAGGGAAACCAATCTGATCAACTCACTTTCGGGAAAGGTGGCAGGGGTAAACATTACCTCCTCTTCGGGCGGCGTGGGCGCATCTTCAAGCATTCTCATCCGGGGCACTTCAAACCTGACCAGTGACAACCAGCCGCTGTTCGTGATCGACGGCATCCCGGTTAACAATACCCTTCGTGCCGGAACCGGCGACATCGACTGGGGCAATGGCATCGCCGATATCAATCCTGAAGACATTGAAGAACTAACCGTGCTGAAAGGCGCCGGTGCGGCCGCGCTTTACGGATCGCAGGGCGCCAACGGCGTTATTGTGATTAAAACAAAATCAGGACAAGCAACCAAGGGTCTTGGTATCGAATATTCAGGATCGGTTTCGATGCTCGATCCGATGCGCCTGCCTTCTTTCCAGAACAAATACGGGCCGGGCACCAACCCCGACAGTTGGGATTTCTGGGAATCGGGAGAGGAACCTTATTACGCCTGGGGTCCGCTGCTTGACGCCGGAAATATGGCCGTGCAATGGAACAGTCCGCTGGGAGAAAACGGAAAGCCCGTCCTGCTGCCACTCCGGTCGTATGAACACAACTTCCGCGATTTCTTCGAAACAGGTATTATTTTCAACAACAACATTGCATTCAGCAAATCGGAAGCAGAAAAATACCAGTTCAGGGTAGGTTACAACAATGTGAATGAAAAAGGGATGCTCTACAGCACTGATCTTAATAAGGATGTGCTCTCGCTGAATGCGGGTGTTAACCTTAACAAAAACATCAGGGTAACCACCAGCGCCATTTATTCGAACACCACGAGCGGCAACCGCCTCAGCGGAAACAATTATGCGTTCAACGTGATAAAGGGCGCGCTGTTTATGCCACGGAGCACCAACGTGGATGACCTGCGAAATTACCAGGGCCTGCTGGAACAGGGCGTACCGCTGCCGGGAGAATACCTCGGTAAAAACCCGCAGGTGGTGGCGCCGGGATATACCATGGCTACCAGCGATTATTATCCAAACATGTTTTTCACCCTTGACAACCTGAAGAACGAATTCGACAACTACAGGATTTTCGGCGTGGTGGGCATCGACATCAAAATTACCGACTGGCTTAAATTCGATGCCAAAACCAGCAAGGAAATCATCTCGGAGCTTTACCAGGTGAAAAGCAACGACGGCGTGCGCCACTGGAACGGCAGCATTTACAGCTACAAAGGCTTTTACAGGCGCAATGCCACCACACGCGACAACACCACCAGCAATTTCAAATTCGTGTTTACCCCTCAGTTCGAAAAAATCAGCATCAATGCTTTTATCGGCGGCGAACGCAGGGACAACGTCATGGAATACGGAAACCTTTACGCTCCTGAACTTCAAATTTCAGGCGTGTTTAATATGTCTAACACAGTGGGTGAAAAGCAGGCTTCCAACGGGTTTTACCATACCCGCATGAACAGCCTGTTCGGCAGCGTGGACTTCTCGTTCAACAACGGGCTGTATTTTACGGTGACCGGCCGCAACGACTGGTCGAGTACGCTTCCACCCGAAAACCGGTCGTATTTTTATCCTTCGGCATCTGTAAGCTGGGTGGCTTCCGAAATGTTCGACCTGCCTGAATTCATGTCGTTTGCAAAGATGAGGGTAAATACATCGCAGGTGGGATCGGATACCTGGGCATACCAGCTCGAGCGATCGTTTTACAACCTCGACCGCATCGGCGGCATTTATGAAGCCTCCGTGGAAAATACGCTCAAAAATCCAAATCTGAAACCCACGCGTACCAACCAGTACGAAATCGGTTTCGACATCCGCCTGTTCGATTACCGCCTGAACCTCGACATGGCACTGTACACCGGAAGTTCCTTCGACCAGATCACCCCGGTGAATGTTTCCTCCTCCACCGGGTACAATTTCAGGTATGTAAACGTGGGTGAGGTTTCCAACAAAGGCATCGAGCTTGCGCCAAACACAGTTCCCCTAAAACTGTCGAATTTCCAGTGGGATCTCGGATTTACCTATACCCGCAACATCAACGAGGTGGTGTCGCTGGCCGACGGCGTGGACGCGCTGACCATCGGCACAGGATACTCCGGCATCCGCACGGAAGCCAAGCCGGGTTCGCCATACGGCAATATCATCGGCTACAGCTTTAAACGCGATTCCCAGGGAAACATCGTACACGTGAACGGACTTCCTGTAAAGGGTGACAGGGAAATGGTGCTCGGAAACATCACACCCGACTGGATCGGAAGCATTACCACGCAGTTCCGGTATAAAAATGTAAGTCTTTCGGCGCTGTTCAATATCAAGATGGGCGGCGAGATCTTCTCGTTAACCACACAATGGATGCGCCAGTACGGACTGGATGAAGCCACGGATGTTCCGCTCCGGCAGGGCAACATCATCGGCGACGGGGTGATCGAGCAGGAAATCGACGGCGAAACCGTATATGTACCCAATGATGTATCGGTCCCGTTCTCGGATTACAGCTACTGGTACAATGCCTACGGACTGCACGAAAGCTGCATTTTCGATGCCTCCTATGTGAAGCTTGGCGAACTGAGGCTGGGATACGAACTTCCCGATCATCTGACAGAACGCGCAAAATGTCAGCGCATCATGCTTGCACTGGTCGGCCGTAATCTGGGACTGCTTTATTCGAAGATCCCGCACGTGGATCCCGAAACCTCCATCTCTGCCGACAAATCCAAAATGGGTTTTGAAATCTTCAATATGCCTTCTGCCCGTACATTTACTTTTAACCTGATCGTCAACATTTAAGCAATATGAATACCGCACGCAAAAATATATTTTTGATTATTGCCGCACTGGCCATTGCCGGTTTGCTCTTCCAGGGCTGTGAAAAGGATTTCGATGAGATCAACAAAGACCCGGATGCCATCACGGAAGTACCACCGGATTATCTGCTTCCCGGCTCAATCATGTCCATTTCCAACATCGAAAACGGATACATGGAAAGCTTCGCCTATGCTTCCGACTGGGTGCAGTTCACGGCCAGCGCACTCTGGCCTGACCCGGGCAGGTACTATTTCGAAAAATCAAGGTCGTTCATGTGGGACAATATGCTTACCGGTCCCCTGCAGGATCTGAAGGTGATGAACAAGCTTTCCGCGGAAGCGAAAAACAACAGCCTGCGTGCCGTTTCGGCCATCATGTACGCTTATGGTTTCGGGCTGCTTACCGACGCCTACGGCCCGGTTCCTTACGAACAGTCGCTCCAGGCCGAAAACGGGATTAACAAACCAGCATACGACGGGCAGGAAGTGATCTATCTGGCCCTGCTCGACACGCTCGAAACGGCCAATGCGCTGCTTAACGGTGTTTCAAAAATTGACATTAAAGCCGATTATGATGTGATGTTTTCCGCAGATGCGTTAAAGTGGCAAAAATTCTGTAACGGCCTTCGCCTGCGCATGCTGATGCGGATTTCGATGGTAAAGGATGTGAAGGCGGAATTGCAGGCACTTGTGTCGGATAACAACAATCCGTTGCCAGAAGGGAATGACGACAATGCCAAATTCGATTATCCCGGCACCACACCGGTAAATTATTTCCCGTTGTACGACATTTTGAGTGAGGACGCCACGGATGCCGGTTACCGTGTAAGCCAGACACTGGTGGACCAGTTGCAGGCCACCGAAGACCCACGGCTTACCATTTATGCCATGCCCAACGAAAATGGAGAATATGTAGGGCTGGAAAACGGAATGGCAACCTCAACAGGCGAAATCGATACCTACTCTCGCGTAAATACTCACTATGGAAGAAAAACCCGGGCGGGTGTTTTTCTTACCTACTCGGAAGTGCAGTTTTTATTGGCCGAAGCTGCTGCCCGCCAACTCATTGCCGGAGACCCTGAGGATTACTACAACGAAGCTGTCAGGGCCAATTTTCTCGACCTGGGGTTTTCCGAAGATGATTATGAATCCTTTATCCTGTCGGGCGGCGGTTATGCCGGCCTTGACAGGGTATTGGTTCAGAAATGGGTGTCGCTGTTCGGACGCGGGTTTGAAGCCTGGACCGAATACAGGCGAACGGGCGTGCCCGAACTTACACCGGCAGCCAATGCATTTGTGGAGGTAGTGCCCATGCGGTTTCTTTACCCGATCACAGAGGAACAGACCAATAACGCCAACCTTCAGCAGGCCATCGAAACGTTGAACAACGGCGACGCACTCGACTCGAAATTATGGTGGATGAATTAATGAAGAAAAGCAACGGAATCATGAAAAAATATATCAGCATCGTTTTTGCAATATGTGCCGCAGCAGTTTTACTCGTTGTATCCTGCACCAAAACCGAATGGGAAGAGATCGACAAGGTAAAGCCGGGCTTCGGAATATTTTACGACAGCAGCAACTTTACCGTCACACTGATCAAGGATCTTGACACCGACACCATCGATTACAGCGACCTGGATATCAGGCTCAGGTATGTATTCGATGTTCAGATGGAATCCTTTGCAGAAGCCGGCATCCTGAAACAGATACAGGATCAGAATGGGAACCCGGTGGAAACTGCACCTCAACTTATCGTGGAAAATTTGTCCGACACGGTAAAGATCGACATCAGCAGCAAGGAAG
>JBKHBQ010000212.1:0-6795 GCA_046542305.1 Bacteroidales bacterium | reverse complement strand
GCTTATTATTTTAAAAAAGGAGAGCCGGCAGGGTCGGCTGTTAAACGTATTGCATCGGAACAAATCAACAAGGCACTTGCATCCATCCGGCAGGAAGATGCACATGAGGCGGTGCATGATGTGCGAAAGCGCCTGAAAAAGGTCAGAGCCCTGCTTCGGCTTGTGAGGTACGATACAGGAAAAGAATTCTATAAAAAATCAAATGTTTATTACCGCGATCTCGGCCGGATGCTGTCGCCGCTGCGCGATGCCCGTACACAGGTGGAAACGCTCGGGCAGTTGCGTCGGGATTATGCCAGCGAAACTACCGAACAATGGGAAATACACGTGCCGTCATGGATTGCTGAAAAGGAGAAAATCGTGATCCGTCAAAAGCTCGAAAATGAAAATGTGCTGGAACAAGTGCGAAACGAACTGGAACAATCGATAAAATCCATCGATAACTGGCCGGTTTCGGAAAAGACTGATTTCGGGGTGATTTATCCCGGGCTGAACAGGGTGTATAAGCGGGGTTACAAGGGATTTGCGAAAGCGTATGACACAGCCGGAGATAAAAATTTCCATGAATTCAGGAAGCGCGTCAAATACCTGTGGTACCATATCAACCTGCTTAAACTAAGTTGGGGGCCGGTTCTGAAACGCTGGGCCCGCGAAACGCATCAGCTTGCAGATGATCTCGGCGACGATCATGATTTAACGGTGTTGAAAGCCACACTTGCCGAACTCCCATCCATCGGCAGCAATCCTGAACATCCGGTAAACCGCATCATTCGATCAGAAAGTGATAAATTCCGTACGTCCGCCGGCATTCTGGCCGGGAGAATTTATCATGAAAAACCGAAGCGGTTTACAAAGCGCATGGCGAAATACTGGGATATGTGGCAGGAGGAGCGTGACACAGATTAGGCCTCCTTGTATGTTTCGGTAAGACATGAAGCTATTTGAGCGGGGTCAAAATTTTTATTTTTGCCGCATGAAATCACACCGGCTCAATGTACTGATTGTCCTTTTATTTTTGGTCCTGTTTGCAGAAGCCCAACAACCCGGGATTACCCAGATTATACGTTGCAGCGTTAGCGACAGGGTGAGCGGCTCGCCGCTGCCCGGCGCTACCATTACCATTCCGGGTACCGATCCGCTGATTGGTACTGTTACGGATCTGGAAGGCCGCTTCAAACTGGATGAGGTGCCCGTGGGACGAGTGGATGTGCAGGTATCATATATGGGATATGAAACGGAGCGCATTAATAATCTGGAGGTTACTTCGGGAAAACAACCCGTATTGAATATTGGATTGCAGGAAAAGATCATGACCACCGAAGCCGTGGTGATCACAGCAGAAAAAGACAAGTCGCAGCCGCTGAACGATATGGCCACTGTTAGCGCCCGTTCGTTCACGGTGGAGGAAACCGCACGCTACGCCGGCAGCCTGGGCGATCCTTCCCGCATGGCGGCCAATTATGCCGGGGTGTATGCCAGCGACGATTCGCGTAACGACATTATCATCCGGGGCAATTCGCCGCTTGGATTGCTGTGGCGCCTCGAGGGCATCGATATTCCCAACCCCAACCATTTCGGAGCCGTTGGTACCACCGGCGGCCCCGTGAGCATGCTCAACAACAACCTGCTGGCCAATTCCGATTTCTTTACCGGCGCCTTTCCGGCCGAATATGGCAATGCAATTTCAGGGGTGTTCGACCTGAATCTGCGATCGGGCAACAGCGAAGATTATGAGTTTACCGGGCAGATCGGCTTCAACGGTTTTGAATTGGGTGCCGAGGGCCCGCTGAGCCAAACAAACGGCTCGTCGTTCCTTGCAAGTTACCGCTATTCTACGCCCCGCATCTTCAGCCTCATCGGCATCGATTTCAGCCCGGGCAGTTCGGTGCCCGATTACCAGGATCTTACCTTTAAACTGGATATGCCCACAAAACATGCAGGGAAATTCGAGCTGTTCGGGGTGGGCGGATTGAGCAGCATAAAACTTTACGACAGCGAGAAGGAAGACGATGAATTCTCCTGGGGACTTACCGGCACCGATACTGATTTCAATGCCGCCATGGGGGTGATCGGACTGTCGAACAGCTATTTTTTTGATCCGGATACCAGGCTGAAAACCATTGTCGCGGTATCGGCAGCCGAAAGCCGCACCTCCATCGATTCCATCATCGAGCCTGATCCGCTGGTGAAAGACGCATTTTACCGTTCGCTGAACCGTGAAACCAAATATTCGGTTTCTGCCGGACTGGATCACAAGTACAGCGCCCGCAGCAATGTTTCCGCCGGATTGATCTTCGACTGGTACGATGTGGTGTTCAACGACAGCGTATACGACCGCGACGACCGTGAATTTGTGACCCTTACCGAAAGCCGGGGCGGCATGGGCCTGATCCGTGGCTACGGAGAATGGCAGTACCGGTTCGATGAACAGCTTACGATGAACAGCGGCCTGTACGCGCAGTATTTCACCCTGAATGGCAGCAAAAGCCTGGAGCCCCGGTTTGGGCTGAAATGGAATTTTGCTCCGCTGCAAAGCATCGGCCTGGCTTACGGCCTGCTGAGCCAGACCCAGCCGAAGATGACTTATTTCGTGGTGACAACGTCCGGCGATCAAAAACTGCAAACCAACAAGGATCTGGATTTTACGCGCAGCCATCAGTGGGTGCTGGCCTACGACAAAATGCTCAGCGAAGCCTTCAGGCTGAAGGTGGAAACCTATTATCAGTTTCTGTTCGATGTGCCGGTGAAACAGGATTTCCCCGAATTTTCGATGCTCAACGAGGGCGGATATTTTGCCATCAGCCTGGTGGACAGTCTGGTGAACAAAGGGAAAGGATACAATTACGGGCTGGAACTTACCGTGGAAAAATTCTTCAGCCGCGGATACTATTTCCTGCTAACCGGCTCACTTTTCGAATCGAAGTATCGCGGATACGATGATGTCCTGCGGAATACCGCCTTTAACAGCAATTATGTGCTGAATGCTCTGGGCGGATATGAATGGAAAGTGGGGAAGCAAAACCGGCTGGCTTTCGATGTGCGGGGCGTGTATGCCGGCGGCCGGCGCTACACGCCAATAGATGCAGAGGAATCCATTGCGGAAAGCCGCACCGAACGCGACTGGAACCGGGCGTTCGGGCTGCAGTACGACCCCTATTTCACCCTCGATATAAAGCTCAGCTACAAACTCAACCTGAAAAATGTGGACCAGGAGTGGGCGCTGGAAATCAAGAACGTTACCAACCATCAGAACATCTTTCAGCAAACCTGGGATCCGGTGAACAACCGCATCAAAACCGATTACCAGCAGGGCATCTTTCCCATGATGTTTTACAGGATAAGGTTCTGAAAGGCCTGTTTCCGGGACTTTTGCGCCGGTTTTCCGGGGTTGATCCCTGGTTTTTCAAAGCCATTACTTTCACTACCTTTGCAACCCAATGAAGAAACTAGTATGATCCGATTTGATAAATTTACACTCGGCAACGGCCTTCGGGTGATCGTGCACCACGATCCTGCCACGCCAATTGTGGCGATGAATGTGCTGTATGATGTGGGCGCGCGCGATGAAGATCCGGATAAAACCGGCTTTGCCCATTTGTTCGAACACCTGATGTTTGGCGGCTCCGTAAACGTTCCGAAATTTGATGGGACGCTGGAGGCGGTGGGCGGCGAGAACAATGCTTTCACCAACAACGACGTGACCAACTATTACCTCACGCTGCCGCGCGAAAACCTGGAAACAGCATTCTGGCTGGAAAGCGACAGGATGTACCGGCTTGCTTTTTCTGAAAAAAGCCTGGAGGTGCAGCGCAATGTGGTGACCGAGGAATTCAGGCAAACCCATCTCAACCAGCCTTACGGCGATGTGTGGATGCTGCTCAGGCCGCTGGCTTATCAGGTGCATCCCTACCGTTGGTCGACCATCGGCAAGGAGATCAGCCATATACAGAATGCCGTGATGGAGGATGTGCGGGAGTTTTACAATAAGTATTACAACCCGAATAATGCCGTACTGGTGGTGGCCGGAAATGTGGATACTGCAGAAGTGAAACAACTGGCCGAAAAATGGTTCGGCAGTATCGAAAATACCGGACTTAACAAACGGGTGCTTCCGCAGGAACCGGAGCAAAAGGAGGCACGCCGCCTCGAGGTGGAGCGTGAGGTGCCTTCGGATGCCATCTACAAGGCCTGGCACATGTGCGGCCGCAACGATGAGGATTACCATGCCACCGACCTGCTCTCGGATGTGCTGGGCAACGGCAATTCGTCGCGCCTGTACCAGTACCTGATCAAGGACCGCAAAATGTTCAGCGAGCTGGATGCCTACATCACCGGCAGCTTCGACCGTGGTTTGCTGGTGGTGTCGGGGAAACCCAATCCCGGTATCAGCCTGGAAGAGGCCGAAAAGGCCATTGATGCGCAGGTGGAAGCATTCAGGAATCAGATTACAGGCACACAGGAACTTCAAAAAGTGAAGAATAAAATAGAATCAAACATCGAATTCAGCAGGATGAATGTTCTGGATAAAGCCATTAATCTGGCTTTTGCCGAATTGCTGGGCGATGCCGAAATGGTGAACCGCGAGATTGAAAAATACCGCGCCGTTACGGCTGAACAACTGCTAATCGTCGCACGCGGGGTGCTTCGCCCCGATAACAGCTCAGCATTGTATTACCGCGCAAAAACCAACCACTCATGATTGCACAGGAATTCAGAAAGAAAAGACCGGACATCAAACCCATCGATCCGGTGGCATTGATTTCACCGGAAAACTACCGCCTCGACAACGGCAGCGAAGTTTTTGCCATCCATGCCGGTACGGAGGATCTGCTCAGGATCGACCTGATCTTTGAGGCAGGCTCAATTTATCAAAACCAGTCGCTGACGGCACATTTCGCCAATAAATGTATTACCGAAGGAACCGCAAGCTTTACCTCGAAGGAAATTGCCACAACGGTGGATTTTTACGGAGCTTATCTGAAAACGGTTGCCACACGCGACGACAGCCGCATCAGCCTGTACTGCCTTACGCGCCACCTCGAAATCCTGCTGCCCCTTCTTCAGGAAACGGCCTTCAGGGCCACCTTCCCGGAGGATGAGATACGAACGATCGCAGGCAAATCAAAACAGGAATTCCTGGTAAATATGCAGAAGGTGAAATACATGGCCCGCCATTATTTCGGGAGTTTGATTTTCGGGGATGACCATCCTTACGGTCGCTATTCCAGGGCCGAGGATTACGACTTGGTCGAACCGCAAATGCTGGTCGATTTTTACGATAGTTATTACAGGCAAGCTCCTTTCCGGCTGATCGTCGCGGGGAAACTGCCTGCAGACATCGACAAAACCCTGAACCGCTATTTCGGGAAACATACAACGGAAAACCATGAGCCGCAAAAGGTGGAGATTCCTGAAGCCGCGCCCGCGCAGCAGCAGGAGCACAGGATGGAAAAACCCGGCGCTTTGCAGTCGGCATTCAGGATCGGCAGGCCATTGTTTTCCAAGTTGCATCCCGACTTCCTGAAGTTTCAGGTGCTGAATACCGTCCTTGGCGGTTATTTTGGATCGCGCTTGATGAGCAACATCCGCGAGGACAAAGGCTATACTTATGGCATCGGCTCCATGGCCAGCTCGCTGAGGCACGACGGAATGTTCGTGATCGCCTCCGAGGTAGGGAACGATGTGACCCGTGCTGCCATCGATGAGGTGTTTCATGAAATCGGGCGCCTGCAGCGTGATCTCGTGCCGGAGGAGGAACTCAGGCTGGTGAAGAACTATCTGCACGGCAGTTTCCTGCGTAGCGCCGACGGCCCGTTTGCACTGGCAGAACTGGTGAAGTCAGCCTCGGATTTCGGCCTCGGCATGGACTTCTTTCAGCATTATCTGGAAACAATAAAAAACATCACCGCAGAAGAAATCCGCGATTTGGCCGTTAAGTATTTACAGCCCGATAGTTTGGTGAGGCTGGTTGTGGGTAAGAAAGATTAAAAATATGAAACAGATCACAGCAAACAAAAACTTTATTTGTCCTAATGCAGGATGGATTTTGCCTGTGTTTGTTTTTTTGATTTTCGCCTTTCGGGCAAACGCTCAAAGTCTTCAGACACCGCAGGTCGACTCCATCAGTATCAACGCTTCCGGAAATCCCGTCCTATCCTGGTTTCCCACCACCGACAATCCCACCGGATACGTCATTGTGCAGCATATGGATAATATTGATGTTCGTATCGACACCGTTTTCGGCTCTTCACAGTCATCATTTATCGATACAAGGACCAATGCTTGCACCAAAGCAGAATTATATTATATCTATTCTTTTACACCCACTATACCTCAATCACCCTGGTCGGACAGCCTGCGTACCATTTTTCTGCAACCGCCACAACTGGATATTTGCGGAAATTTTGTTACGCTCGACTGGACTTCTTACGTTAATATGGTTCCCGAACTTGAAGGGTATAAAATACTGGCTTCTGAAGACGGGGGGGCTTTCGGTGTAATTGGTACAGTTGCGGCAGGTACCACCACTTTTGTGCATACCAATCTGTCTCCGGATGTACTCTATACATACAAGATCAGGGCTTTTAATCCGGATGAAACCCGCACCTCCACTTCCTGCGAGCATTCCATCCTTTCCAAAACCTACAACAAGCCTGGCTTTGCCTACATCCGCTATGCCACCGTTGAAAACAATGAACACATCCGTGTGGACTGGATTGCCGATGAAGCGCCGATTTCGAAATTCAAAATTTTACGATCGGAGGATGGAGTTAATTTTACGGAGCTGGCGCAGAA
>JBKHBQ010000211.1:0-6843 GCA_046542305.1 Bacteroidales bacterium | reverse complement strand
TAGAGCGTTTGACTGGCAGTCAAGAGGTCATCGGTTCGACTCCGATATGCTCCACTGGAGTAAAAGAGGTGGTTGCTTCGGCAACTGCCTCTTTTTTTTGTCCAGGCGATTAATTTAATGAGGCAGGTTTATTGGAGCTAATAAACTTCATAGGTGTTTTAAAGTGTAAATTCCTCAGGTCTTTTGAAAGAAAAAATTCCCTGCTGTGTCATGTTTGAAATTGTATCCTTTTACTGAAGGAACAATACCTCTTTGTTTTCCTTGATTAAATCCCAATTGATCCGGTCAGAAGTTGGTTATTCAAGCTGGCCTGGCGGGGAGATTTCCGAAGAGCTTTTTTGAAACTGCCGCGGATTTTATAAATTTTAAAACATACAACTTAACCTTTTTGCATTATCGGTTGTTTTTTCGATCATGATTACCATACTCGACATACTTGATATATTTACTTCCGGCGCAATGGATCCGCGCGAATTCATCAGGGACTCGGGGCCCTTATATCACGAATTCCACGCGCCTGGTTTTATCAAGGAACCCTGGAATGCGCTTTCGTCGTTATTCTTCCTTGTTCCGGTTGTATTCTGGATCTGGAAACTGCGCGGACAATACAAAAATTACCTGATCATCACGCTGCTGCTTCCGCTGCTGTTCCTCAACGGGGTAGGTTCAACGCTTTACCATGCCTTCAGGGCATCGGAAACGGCGCTGCTGCTCGACTGGATGCCCGCCTCCGTCATGAACCTGATCCTTGCCTGGTACTTGTGGAACAAAGTGCTTAACAGACCCGTGGTATCCATTTTTGCGGTGCTGGCATTTTACGTGCTCGCCATTGTATCGGTTTTCAGCCTCAGGCCATATTTTCCTGAAATATCGACCAATATCGGTTACTTGTTTATCGGCCTGTCGCTTCTGCTGCCCAGCATCATTTATCTTTTCAGGATCAGCTTTTACAAATGGCACCTGCTGTTGCTCACCTTTGTTCTGCTCGGCATTGCGCTGGTTTTCCGCAGCCTCGATCATCCTACACCCAATCCCTGGCCCGAAATTCTCCCGCAGGGCACGCATTTTCTCTGGCATATTGTAAGCGCCTTCGCTGTGTTCACTTTGGGCTTTTTCTTTAAATATACCATCGACCGCGAAAAATCCCTTACTTCGCAACAGATTAAAAAGCGCGCTGAAGTGAAGGCGGTTTGGGGGTGAGCATTTCTCCATCTAAAGATATTCCCAAAAACCCCTATTTTTACACCTTCATTCCAAATGATTACAATATGAAATACTTGTGGGTTTTTCTGCCTTTTCTGATTTTGACAGTCGCCTCCTGCAACCAAACCAACGAATCGCCTGACGGCAACGATGAGATATGGCTGGGCGCCGACCTTTCGTATGTAAATGAAATGCTCGACTGCGGCGGTATGTACCGGCACCATGGCGAGCCTGTTGATCCGTATGTTCTTTTTGCTGAGAAGGGCTGCGAACTGGTGCGTGTGCGGCTTTGGCATTCGCCCGACTGGAGCGGATATTCGGATTTTGAGGATGTGAAGGAAACCATCCGCCGCTCCAAAGCCGAAGGCATGGCCGTGCTGCTCGATTTCCATTATTCGGATACCTGGGCCGACCCGCAGCACCAGGTGATCCCGGCGGCGTGGGCGGACATTGCGTCGCTGGAAATCCTGGGCGATTCGCTGTACAATTATACCTGGCATACGCTGCTGAAACTGCACAATGAAGGACTTGATGCGAAAATGGTGCAGATCGGCAATGAAGTGAACATCGAGATCATGCAGCCGGAGGATCAGATGATCACCGACAGCATCAACTGGCAGCGAAATATCTATCTGCTGAACAAGGGCCTTGCCGCAGTAGACGACTTCAATGCCAACCACGGCACACGCATCGAAAAGATGATACACATCGCGCAGCCCGAAAATGCCTTCTGGTGGTTTGAACAGGCTTTCGCCAACGGCATCGGTCATTTCGAATGGATCGGTCTGTCGTATTATCCCAAATGGTCCTCCTATCCGCTAAACCAGATTGCCTCCGCGCTGGATTCGCTGATCACGCTTTTCGAAAAGCGAATCATGATCGTAGAAACCGCCTACCCATACACGCTCCGCAATGCCGATCCGGCCGGCAATATTCTGGGCGAAGATGCACTGGTAGCGGGCTTTCCCGCCTCACCGCAGGGTCAGCTCGATTACCTGCTGGAGCTTCGGAAAAACATCATCGAAGGTGGCGGCGAAGGCCTGATCTACTGGGAACCGGCGTGGATCTCCACATCGTGCAGCACGCCGTGGGGGCAGGGATCGCACTGGGAAAACGCGATCTTTTTCGATGCCTTCAATCAAAATGAAGCCTTGCCGGCATTCGATTTCTTTACCAAAAACTAAACCTATGCAAAATCTGCGAAACCTGAGCCTTTTGCTTTTGATTACGGCATTTTTCTTTACTGCCTGCCAGATGGACGAAACTGAAAAAGTTCGTACCCACAAAAACTTCGGCAGCAACTGGCTGTTCAAGAAAACCACAGATATGCACGCCGGAATAGCCCCGTGGGATACGGTGAACCTGCCGCACACCGCCCACATCGAACCCCTGGTAGTAAACGATCAGTGGCAGGGCATGGCCACCTACAAGAAGTATTTTGATGTGGGAGATATCGCAGGGAAAAAGGTATTCCTTTATTTCGAAGGCGTGATGCAGGAAGCCTGGGTTTCGGTGAATTATATGGAGGAGTTTTACCACGCCGGAGGATACCTGCCTTTTACTGTGGATGCGACACCTTTCCTGAAGCCAAACGAAGAAAACGTGGTGAAGGTGAAGATCCGCAATACCGACAATCCGCAGGTTCCGCCGGGGAAATCGCTGGAGACGCTCGATTTTAATTATTACGGCGGCATCTACCGGAATGTGTACCTGATCACCACCAACAGAGTGCACATCACCAACCCGGTTCAGGCAGGGAAACCTGGCAGCGGAGGAATTCTCGTACATTTCGACAGGATCGATACCGTAAATGCTTCCGGTTTCGTGCAGTTGCATGTGGTAAATGAGGATACAGTGCAAAAAACCGTTTCGGCTAAATTGTACCTTACCGGGCCCGGGGGCGGGGAATTGGTTTTCAATTCCAAAAATGAAACGCTGGATGCGGGCGGCTCGGCCGAACTTCTGACAGGAATCGAAGTGGAAAACCCGCAGCTTTGGTCGCCGCGGCAGCCCAATCTTTACCAGCTGCGGGTGGAACTTTTTGCTGACGGAAAACTAACGGACGAGTTGACGGAAACCACCGGCATCCGCAAAGCGAAACTGACGGTTGACGGATTTTTCCTGAACGGTGAAAAAATGTTTATCCGTGGCACCAACCGCCACCAGGAATACCCGTACATCGGCTATGCCCTGTCGGATGAGGCCCAGTGGCGGGATGCAGTGAAAATAAAAAATGCCGGCTTCGATTTGGTGCGCCTCTCCCACTATCCGCATGCCGAAGCTTTTATGGAAGCCTGCGATGCGCTGGGACTGATGACCATGAACTGCATTCCCGGCTGGCAGTTTTTCGGTGATTCGCTGTTCGTGCAACGATCGCTGCAGGACTGCCGCGACCTGATCCGGCGCGACCGCAACCATCCTTCGGTGGTTTTCTGGGAGCTCTCCCTTAACGAATCGCCCATGACCGACGAGTACATGGATCAAACCGCTGACATTCTCCGGCAGGAGTTGCCTTTCAGCCATGCCATCAACGCCGGATGGATCGACTATCCGGCCTACGACCTGTTCATTCCGGCACGCCAACATGCCAAACCGCCCGATTATTGGAATCATTACAGGGACGGCAAACGCAAAGTCTTTGTTGCCGAATACGGCGATTGGGAATACTATGCCCAGAATGCAGGTTTCAACCAGGAAGCATTTAAGGATCTGAAGGAAGAGGAACGAACCAGCCGGCAGCTCCGGGGCGCCGGCGAGGTAAGGCTGCTGCAGCAGGCGCTGAATTTTCAGGAAGCCGCCAACTCCAACCGAAAAGGCGAAGGCACCATCGGCCATGCCAACTGGCTGATGTTCGACTACAACCGCGGCTATGCCGACGACATCGAATCCTCGGGGATCAGCGATATTTTCAGGCTGCCCAAGTTTGCGCACTATTTTTACCAAAGCCAGCGGCCGCCGGAGCAAGAATTGAAAGCACCGCTGCAATCCGGTCCCATGGTGTTCATCGCCAGCTACTGGACACCGCATTCGCCGCTGGACGTTACGGTTTTCAGCAATTGCAGCGAAGTGGAGCTTTCGCTGAATGGAAAGGTGATTTCCAGACAGCAACCAACAACCAATCAATTTTCCGATCATTTAAAATATCCGCCCTTTATTTTCCTAACTGACAGCTTCGAGCCCGGCACAATTGAAGCAACAGGCTTTATCGGCGATTCGGCCGTGGCAACCCATCAGGTGACAACGCCAGGTCAGCCGGCACAGCTCAGGCTCGAAATCGACGAAAGCGGAATCCCCGTTAACCCGGATCAGCATGATGTGGTTTTTGTTTATGCCCGTATCCTGGATGAAAATGGCAATCCGGTTTATACCGGCACCAATGAGGTGGAATTTACAATTGAAGGTGCCGGTGAGCTGATCGGCCGGAATCCCGTTGCGGCGGAGGCGGGGGTGGCTGCCATTCTTTTATCCGCCGGCGACAAGCCCGGCGAAATCACCATCAGCGTATCGGCAGACGGATTGAAATCCGGTCAACTGACCCGGTAACAGAAGCCGCACTTGCAGGTATAATTCATAAAAAAGGGAGGAAACCTTCTTCAGCTCCTCCCTGCTTATCTTAAGTGAACCCGTTTATTCGCCGCCTTTCGCGCTTCCAACGTTCTTGCTTCTTTCGATAGATTGCAAAGCAAGATATTGATCCCCGAATTTTTTGAGGTTTTCAATTTCCACATCAAAATTATCGAAATGACCCTCTTCGTCTTCCACAAGCGCCTCAAACAATTTTTTCGACACCGAATCCGCATTGGCCGAACATTCGTTGGCCCATTTGTTATAATCCTCAGTGCTGGAGGTTTCCATATCGGCTGCCAGTTCGAGCATTTTCCTTACATCGTGAATTTTCTTTACCTCATGGGCAGCTTCCATTTCCACTTCACCGTTCAGGAACAACACCCGCTCCGCCAGTTTTTCGATGTGAATCATTTCGGCAATGGCTGTGCGCTTGAACAAGCTTGCCAGCAGATCGTAACCCTGATCGTCGCAATGGAAGTGAAAATACATGTATTGGTGCACTGCAGCCAGTTCGTCGGCAATAGCCTTGTTTAACAATTCAATACTTTTTTCTTTCATTTTTCTATGGTTTATAATTTGTAATGATTACAATTTTTCGGGTAAACACCCGACTCAGCACGAGCAAACATCGTCAAATTTACAGTAATTTTTAAACATGAGCGTTTGTCAATTCGCTTGTCACGTTCGAAACGGAAGTAAACAATTGCTGTTGTTCTCCGTAAAACAGCCTAAAACGCAAATGTCCCCTGATGAAATCGCTGCAATTTCATCATCCGGGTGAGTGAAGTTTTCAGGTTATGCCGAACCTTTCTAAATGATTCATTAGTTGCCCGAAAACACAATAATACATCTACGGTTCAGGTTTTTATTTTGATGTAAATGTGAAATTTTGTTAAAGCATATTTTTACTTTTGCAGAGGGGAGAACGATTTATCCAATGATCAGAGCTGCGATTTTTTTGATCCTGATGACGATATTTTCCGGCACACTGAATGCCCAGACCGGCAAATACATCATCAACAACTACAACCTGATGGAGAAGATGTCGCTGAACGGCTCCATCTGGTCGGCAGTGCAGGACACCAACGGCACCATGTTTTTTGGCTGCGATTATGCTGTGGTGGCCTACGACGGCAATTTCTGGATGGATGTTTCAGGAAACAGCGGCACCATCAGGAGCCTGTTTAAAAGCAAATCCAACCGGGTGTATTATGGTTCGCTGAATGATTTCGGTGTGATCGGTCATGATGTCCTGCAGGGTTATCATTTAGTTTCTCTTACGGGTTTGCTTCCGGACAGCCTGCAAAATTTCGGTGAGATATGGAGCATTGCAGAGCATGAGGGCAGGATATTTTTCCAATCCTCGAACAGGATATTTGTGATGGATGGTGAGAATTTTCAGGCTTATCCGGTTGATGACAGCTACCACCGTGCTTTTGTTGCCCATGGCAAATATTATGTAAATCAAAAAGTCACCGGTTTGACGGTTTTCACCGGCCGGGGTTTCAAACCTGTTGACGGGGGACAGGTTTTCAGGGATAAAACCATCAGTGTGGCCATACCCCAGCCCGACGGAAGCATTTTGATCTGCACGCGCAACGACGGCATCTTCAGGTTTTATCCGGAATCAGGTACACTGGCGCAGACATTTACAGAATCCCCCGAAACCATATCCTACCTCACCGACAACAACCTGTATCACGCGCTGATGCTTCCAAACGGTCAACTGGCTTTTTCAACGCTTTACGGCGGCACGATCATTACAGATATGGAAGGAAAGATGGTGAACATGCTCAACCGGCGCCATGGCTTACAGGACAACGTGCACTACTACCTGTATTTCACCAGCGACCTTAACCTGTGGATGTGTACCAGCAACGGAATTTCTACCTGGGACATCAATTCGCCGTTCATTTACTGGGATTATACTTCAGGCATCGACGGCATTGTGCTGGATATCCAAAAATACCGGGACCGGATTTTCATTGGAAGCCTCACCGGCCTATATGCTATCAACAGCGATTTCAGCAGCCTGCCCGGCGGCTTGCGCCGCAGGACATACTCGCCCGACGG
>JBKHBQ010000210.1:0-6887 GCA_046542305.1 Bacteroidales bacterium | reverse complement strand
GGCTGCGCCTGGTTTATCAAATTTATTTTACGATGACCAATTTACCGGTTTTTTGTTTACCGTTGGCATCAAAGGTATAAAAATAAACGCCGGGTTCTACTTTTCGGGTATCCCATATGTACTGCCCCTGGTGACCGCTCACCGTAGCCGAATGCAGGAGCTTTCCGCTGACATCGCGCACCGTTAGCCGGCCGGTTTGGCTGCCTGCGGGCAGTGTGTAGTTAAAAGCCGTCCAGGTTTTGGCCGGATTGGGTTCAACAAGCAGTTCCATGCCGTAGGCTGTGGCGATTTCACCGGGTTTAACGGTGGTGCTTTTAAGGCCCTGGTCATCCGCTATGTTCATGCAGTCGCAGAAGTGATAGCCGTAACAGGCTTCGAGCCAGCCCCTGGCCTGCGCTCCGGCAGTTGAGGGGTTGTTGTTTGCAATGGTTTCGAGCAGTGCAATCTCAGCCTGGTTGAGTTCCGACCTGGTTTTTCCTGCCTGCATCAATGCAATGCGCAAATTCAATACATCCAGGTAGTCGCCGTACCGGTCGGCAGCCATCCCATTCAATACATACATTTGCGGGATCAGTCCGGCCAGTGTTAAGGCACCGGCGGTGTTGCCCTCGGCCAGGTAGGTTTCGATGATCTGTTCATCGGCGCGGATACCGCCCAGGTTGTCGAGCCAGTTGCGCAGCAGGCCATAATCCATAATGGTATCGTTGAGCAGGCTGCGTATCATGGTGTTGGCTGCACGGCTTTTGGCATGACTGTATTGTGCCATTTGCTGCTGCAACACCGTTTTGTAAGTGGTTCCTGCCGCCACTTCACGCAGGATATCGATCATGTACTGCGGCAGCGGATCGGCTTTTTCTTCCAGGTACTGGAGCAGATCGGGCTCCCTGAGTTCATCGGGGTTGGCCGCAAGAATTTCGAAGATGATGTTGTCGGGCAATACCTCCGTCTTGTCGGAAGCAAATATATTAAAACACCCATCCTGCTCTAATGATACAGTGTGAAAATTAGAGATTCGTGTGGAAATCTTAACGTTTATTAACAAGGTTATTTGTTTGGGAAGTGCCTCTCTAATTTGTTCAACTCTGAGGTGCAGAAATTTAGCTTGATGGCAAGAAAGGAAAATTATTACCCTGATTATTACCCTAAAAAAAATAAGGCCTTGTAAATTCTTCATTCACAAGGCCTTATCAACTTCTCAGGTGCCCAGGACAAGAATCGAACTTGCACTCCGTATCCGGAACATGGCCCTCAACCATGCGCGTCTACCATTTCCGCCACCTGGGCTTTTGAATTGGGGTGCAAATGTAATATTATTTTTGTTTTTCAAACAAATCTTTTTTGAAATTGGATAACTTTTCACTCATGCGAGTCACCCCGAAACTCTGCGGTAGAGATGCCACAACGTTGCACGAAAAATCTCAAAGCTACCCAAAGGGAATGCATCACAATATCTGATAACTTATTCACAGCAAATCAAACTAGGTTTATTCAGAATCAATTTTCTCCTTTATTACATAAACCGGTTCCTTTTTCCGAATAACGTCTTTCCTTTTCCCGAATAACGTCTTTCCTTTTCCGAATAAACTTTTCCCCCAATTTTTCTCCAAATGATTTTTTATATTTTTGAAGGCCGATACTGAAATTCATTTACAAACTACAAAAAATACAAAAGATGAAATTTTTGCTCAAACTCGCCACACTTTTATTGATGATCATTGCTACCAACCTGCAGGCGCAGGTGGAAGATCCGTTCGTTCGTTTTCCCGCACTAAGTCCCGACGGCACCGAACTGGCATTCGAATACCAGGGGGACATCTGGAAAGTTGCGGCGGAGGGCGGACTGGCGTACCGCCTCACCGTGCACGAAGGCTACGATGCCTGGCCGCAATGGAGTCCCGACGGCAGCGAAATTGCCTTTTCGGGCAGGCGCTACGGACACACGGACGTGTTTGTCACCGGCAAAAACGGCGGATTTCCCAAACGCCTCACCCACCATTCGGCCGGCGATAATGTTTCGGGCTGGACCCCCGACGGCAACATCCTGTTCACCACCCGCCGCACCTTCGCACAGGTGGAGCGCGAACATGAAATTTACAAGATATCGCCCGATGGCGGCACACCCTACCGGATCATGGATGCCGTAGGGTATATGCCCGAATGGTCGCCCGATAAGAAATTCATCGCCTTCGTGATGGGATCGTGCAAGATTGAGCGCGAAGATTACCGCGGCCCGGCCAATAAGGATCTCTGGCTTTTCGACACGGAATCCGGCAGGTACATTCAGTTGACAAATTTCGACGGCAACGAATTTATGCCGCACTGGGCCGGCAACAATACGATCTACTACATCAGCCCCAAAAGCGGGAAGTACAATATCCATAAGCTCACCATCGACGGGGAAGGCCGGGTATCGGCCGATGAGCAAATTACCACCTACACCGACGACGGCCCGCGCTATTTCAGCATCAGCCGCAACGGCCAAAAACTGGCATTCGAAAGGCAGACATCCATTTACCTGATGGACCTGCCGGAAGGCAAGCCCCGAAAAGCCGACATCAAGATCAGCGCCGACTATGTTTTTGATCCGGTGGAATATGAAACGTTTACGGGAAAGATCTCTGAATATGCCGTTTCGCCCAACGGGAAATATTCGGCTTTCGTTGTTCGCGGCGAAATTTTCGTTACCGAAAACAACGACAAAAGCAAAACCGTATCCATATCCGATTCGCCGTGGCGCGACCGCGACGTGGCCTGGTTCAACGACACGACGCTGCTTTTCACTTCCGACCGCGAGGGACAGTACGAGATGTACCTGGCCATGTCGTCAGACGACAAGGAACCCGATCTTTTCAAAACCCTGAAGCGTAAGCTGGTCAGAATCACCAACACCCCGGAGGAGGAGATGAATCCGGTGGTTTCGCCCGACGGCAAAAAGATCGTTTACCAGAAGGGCCACGGCAAAATGGTGGTAGCCGAACTTTCCGACAAATACAAACTCACCGGCGAGGTGGTGCTTCAGGAAGGCTGGGACACCCCCTCGGGCGTGACATGGAGCCCCGACAGCCGCTGGCTTGCCTATTCGCTGGGCGACCTCGACGGAAATGAGGAAATCTTTATCCAGCCTGTCGACAAAAGCCATAAACCCGTAAATGTAAGCATGCACCCCCGTGGCGATTACAGCCCGTTCTGGAGCAAGGACGGCAGTAAACTCGGGTTCATCTCCATCCGCAACAACGGCGATGCCGACATCTGGTTTGCCTGGCTGAAGAAATCCGACTGGGAAAAAACCCGCGAGGACTGGGAGGAACTGATCGACGAGCAAGACGAGAAAACGGAAAAAGGTGAAAAAGGAAAAAAGGATAAGGAAGATAAAGCGGAACCCATACTGATCGACCTTGAGCGCATCCATGAGCGCCTGGTGCAGGTAACGGCCCTGCCGGGCAATGAATCGGACCTGCTGATCTCTCACGACGGCGAAACCTTTTACTTTGTGAGCAACCGCAATTCGCGGCAGTCGTTCAGGGCCGACAACGACCTGTATTCGGTGAAATGGAACGGCAGGGACCTGAAACAACTCACCAAAAACAATGCCCGCCCCTACGGTGTGAAACTTTCGCCCGGCGGAAAAAAGCTGTTTATGCTTCGCAGCGGCGGAAAGCTTTACAGCATGCCGGTGAAATCGGAAAAAATGGAACCGGTTCCATTCGCCGCAAATATGCGTATCGACTATGAAACCGAACAGGAACAGATCTTTGAGGAAGCCTGGCGCTCGCTCGATCAGCGGTTTTACGATCCTGATTTTCATGGCAAGGACTGGGATGCGCTGAAAAAGAAATACAAGCCGTGGGCCATGAAAGCCTCCACCTACTACGATTTCAGGGACATCACCAATTTCATGCTTGGCGAACTGAATGCCAGCCACATGGACCTGCGCGGCGGCCGCGGCCGTTACGAAACCGAAAGCGAACGCACCGGACGCCCGGGTATCGAGGTGAAACCTGTGAAAAACGGGGTGATGATCACCGACATCGTCATGAACGGCCCCGCCGATAAAGAGGCCAGCAAACTTTATGAAGGGGAGATCATCCGCATGGTTAACGGCGAACAGATAACCGCCTCCGTGAATTTCTGGAAAACCCTGACCAACACCGCCGGCAAGCAAATCCTGCTGGAAGTGGAAAATACGGGTGGCGACATCCGGGAAGTGGTGATCCGCCCCGCAACATCCATAGGCGGCGAGATATACAACGACTGGGTGGAAGCGCGCAAAAAGCTCACCGAAGCATATTCCGGCGGGCGGCTCGGCTATATTCATATCCAGGGCATGAACTGGCCCAGCTTCGAACGCTTCGAGCGCGAACTGGCTGCCAGCGGCGCCGGCAAGGAAGGCATCGTGATCGATGTGCGCTACAATGGCGGCGGCTGGACTACCGATTACCTGATGACAGTGCTCAACGTGGATCAGCATGCGTACTGCGTACCAAGAGGAGCCGCTGAAGATCTTTCTAAACAGCACGAGCAGTTCAAAGATCACTATCCCTTTGGGGAGCGCCTGCCTTTCTCGGCGTGGACGCGCCCCTCCATCGCACTATGCAACGCCAACAGCTATTCCAATGCCGAAATCTTCTCGCATGCCTACAAAACACTGGGACTGGGAACGCTCGTAGGCATCCCCACCTTCGGAGCCGTGATCTCCACCGGCGCCAACGGGCTGCTCGACGGCTCTTATGTCCGCCTGCCCTCCAGGGCGTGGTATGTAAAGACTACAGGCGAAAATATGGAAAACGGCCCCGCCGTTCCGGATATCATCCTGGACAACCCACCGGATAGTAAGGCCAACAACCGCGATGAACAACTGAAAAAGGCCGTGGATGAACTGCTCAGGCAGATCGACAGCGGAAAATAAGCTTAAGGTTTCTTAACTTCGCGATTGCGTATTATGGCTTAATTTTGTTAAAATAAATTGAATGGACATGCAAATGCTGATATTATCATCCGAATCCGAAAATGACCTTAACCTTATTCAACAGTTAGCCCGAAAAATGGGTTTAAAATCCCGCTTACTTTCGAAGGAAGAACGGGAAAACTATGGACTGCTTGCAGCTATGCTTGAAGCAGACAGGGACGATAAAGTTTCCAAAGAATCTGTTTTTGAATTACCTGACGCAAAATACAGGTAGATTCTGGAAAAAAAGTACATAAGTTGAAGGCCTGATTTTGTAAAAAATGTTCATGTACATCAAATAACTCATTCAATGATCAACTGGAAAGAACATATCATATCCGACGAGAAGGTTTTGTTAGGGAAACCGGTAATAAAAGGCACCCGAATTTCCGTGGACCTAATCATCGGACGGCTGGCCGACGGATGGTCCGTGCAGGATATACTTGAAAGCTATCCTTCATTAAAAATGGAAAATGTGCTGGCCATTTTCGCCTATTTACATGAATGTATGGAGGATGGATTATTATTTAACCACCTGGAAAAAACCGCGTAATGAAGTTTCTGGCTAACGAAAATTTTCCGATGCCGAGTTACAGCCTTTTAGATAAAAATGGTATGGAAATAATTCACATAGGCCTCGTTGCGCCAGGTGAAGATGATGAGCAGGTTATGATTCGATCGATTAAAGAGAATAGAATTATTTTGACTTTTGATAGCGATTATGGTGGAATGATCTTTAAATATGGTTTAAAACCAGAGCCCGGAATCGTCTACTTCAGATTAAAGAACTATCAGGCTGAAGAACCAGCAAGGATATTATTACAAATCATTAAATCCCCGGTTAACTTTAACAACAGAATAACAGTTATCGATAAGCACACGATTCGTCAAAGAAAATATCAATAAACAATTTGAACATGCTTACACCACAAGATTTCGAACAACTCAGGCAGAAGGGCATCAGCCCTGAAAAAATCGAACGTCAGATCGCGAATTTCCGGGAAGGCTTTCCGTTTGTGAAGTTGGTGGCGCCGGCCACAAAGGATCACGGCATTCAGGTTTTCGACGAAACGAAGATCAACAGCCTGACTGCGTATTTCAACGATTTCGGACCGCAGCACGAACTGCTGAAATTCGTTCCGGCTTCGGGTGCGGCCAGCCGGATGTTCAAGCACCTGTTCGAATTTATGGAAAGCTACAAGGGTACAAAGGAAGATCTGGAAAAGCTGGAATCGGATAAAAGCTTTAATTCGGTGTATTATTTCCTTGACAACATCCGGAAATTCGCATTTTTTGAAGACCTGAAGGCAGCCCTGTTAAAGAATGGTTTTGAACTGGAGGAACTGCTGGAAAGCAAGCGCTACGCCATCCTGGTGGAACACCTGCTTACGGAAGCCGGACTGGGATACGCGCAACTCCCCAAAGGCCTGCTCAAATTCCACAGGTATGATGATTTTTCACGCATGGCCGTGGGCGAGCACCTGGTGGAGGGCGCCCATTACGCCTGCGATCATAACCGCGATGTGCATGTGCATTTTACGGTTTCGCCCGAGCACAAAAGCCGGTTCCTCGACGCCATCAGCGCCGTGCAGGCAGCATACGAGAAGAAATTCAATGTAAAATATCACATCACCTTTTCAGAGCAAAAGCCATCCACCGACACCATCGCCGTGGATATGGAAAACAACCCGTTCCGTGATAACGATAAACTGCTGTTCCGCCCCGGCGGGCATGGTGCGCTCATCGAAAACCTGAACGACCTCAGGGGCGAGGTCATCTTCATCAAAAACATCGACAATGTAGTCCCCGACAGGCTAAAAGAGCCAACCTACCTCTATAAGCGCGTGATCGGCGGATTGCTGCTGAAACTGCAGAACCAGACATTCACCTACCTGAACCTGCTGGAGGCTGATGACGTGTCGGAGGAAGACATCAACAGGAT
>JBKHBQ010000209.1:0-6967 GCA_046542305.1 Bacteroidales bacterium | reverse complement strand
CGCAACTGGGCGGTATGGCTGCACGAATACCTCCGCGATTTCCCCGGCAAGCAGGATGTGTTGCGCTATGTGCTCACCTCCAACGCACCCGAAGCCAAGGACAACGATTTCACCTGGAAAGACTATCAGGCCAAAAACAACAACGAACTGCTGGCCATCTATGGAAATTTCGTCAACCGCACGCTGGTGCTTACCCACAAGTATTTCGATGGAAAGGTTCCTGAAATCACTTCACTTTCCGCCGAGGACAAGCAGGTGACCGATGAGATCAAAACCTTCCCCGGTCGCATCGGCAGCAGCCTCGAAAAATTCAGGTTCCGTGAGTCGCTGGCCGAAATGATGAACCTGGCCCGCCTCGGCAATAAATACCTCACCGATAACGAGCCCTGGAAAATCTTTAAAACAGATATCGACAGGGTGAAGACGATCCTGAACATCTCGCTGCAGATCTGCGCCAACCTGAGTATTGTATCTGCGCCATTCCTTCCGTTTACATCTGGGAAGCTGGCGGAGATGATGAACCTTGGCGAGCTGAAATGGCAGGATGCCGGGGATTCAGCGCTGGTAAAAGCCGGACATGAGATCAACACCCCGTCGTTGCTGTTCGAAAAGGTGGAAGATGCCGCCATCGAAGCACAGGTGCAAAAGCTGCTCGACACCCGCAAAGCAAACCAAAGTAGTGCCTGGCAGGCACCGGCAGCCAAAGAAAACATCGAATTCGACGATTTTGCAAAGCTTGATGTCCGCGTGGGAACGATCGTAGAAGCCGAAAAGGTGGCCAAAACCAAGAAGCTGATCAAACTCACGGTGGACACAGGTATCGATAAACGCACAGTGGTTTCGGGCATCGCCGAATATTTCAACCCCGAAGACATCATCGGCAAAAAGGTGAGCATACTGGTAAACCTCGCTCCCAAAAAGCTCAAGGGAATCGACTCGCAGGGTATGATCCTGATGGCTGAAAACCCGGATGGCACGCTCGGCTTCGTTTCACCGCCGGAAGGGTTTGTCAATGGAAGCGAAATTCGGTAGGAAAACGGAAAAGCGTTATTTGGGAAAGATTATTTTGAAGAAGTTTTTTTTGATTTAAGATTAACGATTAACGAACGGTGATTTTAGATCTTCCCAAACAGACTGCTTGTCAGTCCTCTGTTGACTGCGTACTGCTTTCTGCGGACTGAAGACTGCCCACTGCCGACTTTCTCTCACCCCTCTTTCCTGTTCCACACCGCACCTTCTTTGGTGTCCTTTACTACAATGTTGAGCTTGGTGAGGTCGTCGCGGATTTTGTCGGCGGTGCCCCAGTCCTTGTTGGCTTTGGCTTGTTTGCGGATGTCGAGGATCAGTTGCATGAGTCCGCCGGTGAGTTCGTCGTCGCCGGAAGCTGCTTTCTCCTCTGCTTTCAGACCCAGAATGTCAAACACAAAGCTGTTGAAGGTTTCCCGAAGCAGATCCAGATCGGCGGTGGTTACCGAGGCTTTTCCATCTTTAATCGAATTGATCATCTTTACCCCGTCGAACAGGTGTGCGATAACAATGGGGCTGTTGAAATCGTCGTTCATGGCGGCGTAGCACTTGTCGCGCAAACTATCTACATCCACTGTCGACTGATTTGTAGGCTGGAGCCCGGACAGTGTGTCGGCGGCGGCCATCAGGCGCGACAGCCCTTTTTCGGCGGCTTTCAGGGCCTCGTTCGAAAAGTCCACCGTGCTGCGGTAATGTGCCTGAAGGATGAAGAAGCGTATGGTGATGGGACTGTAGGCCTGTGCAAGCGCCTTGTGATTGCCGCTGAAAAATTCGTCGAGGGTGATGAAGTTGTTCAGCGACTTGCCCATTTTCTGGCCGTCGATGGTGATCATGTTGTTGTGCATCCAGTACCGCACGTGATCCTTACCGTTGGCCGCCACTGCCTGTGCGATTTCCGACTCGTGGTGCGGAAACACCAGGTCCATGCCGCCGCCGTGGATGTCGAAGGTTTCGCCAAGGTATTTGCAGCCCATCACCGAGCATTCGAGGTGCCATCCCGGAAAGCCGTCGCTCCAGGGCGAGGGCCAGCGCATGATATGCTCCGGGGCCGCCTTTTTCCACAGCGCGAAATCCACCTGGTTTTTCTTCTCTTCCTGTCCGGCAAGCTGGCGCGTGTTTTCAAGCGTTTCCTCAATGGAGCGCCCCGACAGTTTGCCATAGTGGTGGTCCTGGTCGTATTTCACCACATCGAAATACACCGAACCGTTTTTTTCATAAGCATATCCGGCATCCAGAATTTTCTGCACCATGTCGATCTGTTCGATGATGTGCCCCGATGCATGAGGCTCGATGCTGGGCGGCAACGCGTTGAGCTGCTCCATGTTTTTATGGTAGCGGTTTGTGTAATACTGCACGATTTCCATGGGTTCCACCTGCTCCAGGCGTGCCTTTTTGGCTACTTTGTCTTCACCCGCATCAGCGTCGTTCTCAAGGTGGCCCACATCGGTGATGTTGCGCACGTAGCGCACTTTATATCCGAGATGCTGCAGGTACCTGTAAACAAGATCGAAGGTAATGGCCGGCCGGGCATGACCCAGGTGCGCATCGCCGTACACAGTAGGCCCGCACACATACAGGCCGACATGCGGCGGGCTCATGGGTTCAAACTTTTCCTTTTTCCGCGTTAGCGTATTGTAGAGCACAAGATTGTTTTCCATGGTGATAATTTTAGGGCAAAAATAGGGATTTTTGGGGGATGGAAGCGGCTGAAAAAAATGTTGTGGTTGTCAACTGGCGCGTTTGTTATACTTGTCAGTTCATGCTCCCATACCTGGAAGGATTTGCACAGGAAGAAGCAGGTTTGTGAACCCATCCTGTTGCAGATGACGTAAAAACAAAAAAAGACCGGACTGTCCGGTCTTTAAGTTCAGGAATGGGAATAAAGTTTATCCCGGTTTCTGTTCAGGCGACAATGCAGCCACATCAACGGTTGTAGACTTTTTCTGGAAGAGCAGTCCATATACCACCCCGGCCAGGACAGCACCTGCAATGGGTGCCAGCCAGAAAAGCCAAAGCTGTTCGGTGGCCCAGCCGCCTACAAATATGGCCTGGCTGGTGCTTCTGGCAGGATTGACGCTGGTGTTGGTGACGGGAATGCTGATCAGGTGGATCAGCGTAAGCGCAAAACCGATGGCCAGCCCGGCAAATCCTTTGGGCGCTTTCGAATCGGTTGCCCCAAGGATGATAATCAGGAACATGAAAGTCATCACAATTTCAGTGATGAGCGCTGCCGTTAAACCAAATCCGCCGGGAGAATGCTCCCCATAACCGTTGGCTGCAAATCCGCCAATGTCAAATCCCGGTCTGCCGGTAACGATCAGGTAAAGAATGCCCGCTCCTGCTATACCGCCAAGAACCTGGGCGGTGATATACGGCAGGATATCCCTTTTGTCGAAACGTCCGCCAATCCACAGTCCGATGGTAACTGCCGGATTCAGATGACATCCGGATATGTGTCCGATGGCATAGGCCATGGTAAGTACGGTGAGCCCAAAAGCCAGGGCCACACCTGCAAACCCGATTCCAAGTTCAGGGAATGCCGCTGCCAGCATGGCGCTGCCGCATCCTCCCAATACCAACCAAAGGGTTCCGATAAACTCTGCACCAAATTTTTTCATCATGTTATCTGTTTTAGTAAATAATGCAAAATGTTCGCCCATAAACCGGCACTTATCATTAGCACCAGCCGAATGATTAAAATTGGTAAAAGGAAAATATATCAGGGTGCCTTAAACATCCGTATTTTAAAACCTAAGTTGCAAATCACCGGCAACTTACATGTATGTTGTGGTGCAAATATAAGGACGTTTTTCAGAATCCGGATTTTTTAACAATTATTTATCATAACGGGGAGAAATACCGGTTGAACTAAAACAGGAAATTTAAATTTCATGAATAGAATTACCGGACAATGAATTGCAAATTGCAATCCCGGGGAAGTGACGAATGCCTCGCCGCAGCCCCGGCAAGGCAGGCTGCGAAGCAGGTTGTGATGGCGTTTTTTTATCAAGGGATTTCTACCGTCGTGCGATGCGATTTGATCATAAACGGATGATCAGCATGGCTGCGAGGCAGGTGCTTAACAATAATTTCTGCCTCCGATTGCGGCTCTCCTCACCATTTCTTCATCTGCCGGTAGAAAACCACTTGCAGGCTTCCGGGGACGGCAAGCGAAACAAGCTTCTCCAACGGTTTACTGCGCATTAATTCCGGGCGCATGGCATCTGCCTTTTCCATACTTTGAAAATGATAAACAAAACACCAGGCGTGTCCGGAGTTTTCCTTGACCAATTCGGCATCGATAAAACCATCAAGCCTGCTCTGAAATTCCAGCAACGCACCGGCCCCGTCCAGGACTTGTTCGTCGGTTACGGTTTCCGGCACCCGGAAGGTAACAATTTCTGTGATCGTGGTATCTTTCATGGATATGCTTTTTTTGAATCAGAAAACAAATTTAGTAGGAGAAAGCATACCTCATCAGAATAAAAGGGAAAAGTTATAGAGATGATGGTTAAGGAGGATTGGGATTTGGCTGTGATGGCTCTCCTCGCTGAGCCGCCTGCCTCGATTACGGTTCAGCCCGCTTTGCCGAATCGAGATGAGTAAGGCAGGCGGCGAAGCGTGTTGTGGTTGTCCGCATAGCAGTGTTTCCCGCATCGCCGGCGCCTAAGTCCGCCTCGCCAAATACGGAGGTCAATTCGGGCCTGCCTCCACAGCAGGATGGGAACGGCGAACGGTGGCTTGGATTGTGGTGATGATGTCTGTTGAAATTATGGTATTGCAAGAATTCGAGGCTGCCAAATAACCACCCACTGATTACGATTATTGAGTTAAAAAAAACCGGGCTGAAACCTTTGTTCCAACCCGGATTGCCCAAAACCTCTAACCATATCATCCGAGGTGTTTATCCACCTGCGCCCGTGCCTTACGTGCCTGTAGTTCGTCGCGCACAGCTACGGGGACGCATTTTTTGTTGACCGGCATGAAGAATGTTGGCAACGCTTTTGCCAATGCCAGCGCAACAGGAATTCCCACGATGGTACAAAAAACACATGCTATCTGTACCATCAGTAACAGCGACAGCACAATGCCAAACGGCAGGTATAGAATCCATACAAGGATGCCGAAGATCCGCCAGGCCTGGTGCTTGTTCGGACTCACATCCGAACTTGGAACCATGGCGTAGGAGAAGGGCGCCAAAAATAATTTGGATAACCGTATCAGGGTTAGTCCGATGGGCGCGCCGATCACCGTAGCCATAAACAAGCCACCGACGATGAAGGTCCCAAAAGCCGTTAAAAATCCCAGAAATGGGATGTGCCAGAGAATGTTTCCTAATGCTCTCATAATGTTGCTTCCTTTTTTTGTAATTGTTCTTCGTTAATGATACTGATTTTTTTCTGACCCGGATACTTCATATTATATTGTATCCATTGATCCATAGTCAACTTTTTGATTTTGCCGGTTTCTTTCACCTCAACGGTAATTTCATCGAGGTTCGCAGCGCCAAGCTGTATGGAAATTTTTTCAAGCAGCCAGTTTGTTTTATACTGCAATTTAATCCGCTCGTTGATTTTCCAATACCAACACACAATTTCCCTGAAAATTAGGAATATGACGATTAAAACGGCAAGCGTTATGACCAGGACAAGAATTACATTTTCCATAGTTAGATCTGATTTTAATGAATAGAAAAACTGTTATCTGCTACTGAAGCCTGTAAACCACACCTCCATTAATCAACAATGCTTTGTTTTTCATATCGGAATCGAATGACGAATAATAGCCGGAATAATCCGATATTTTACGAATACTTCTTGTGAAGCGCAATCCCGCCCGGAAGCTTATTTGACTGTCGAATGGAATTTCAACACCAACCCCTATCAGGATTCCATAATCGAAACTGCGATGGCTGGCATATGAATAGGTGTCGTCATCGGTTTTTTCTTTGAGCAATAAGCTTACATACGGGCCAAGCTGTCCGTAGATGATGAGATTTTCGTAAGGAAAATTTACACCTGCATACAAAGGAATGGTTAGGTAGTTCAGTTTCTGTTTATAGCTTACCGGCATGGATGTGTCGGAATAATATGAATGCTGAAGATAGGATATTTTGTATCCTTTCCTTTCAAAATTCAAATCCGCGTGCAACGAAAAAAGTGTGTCTAGTTTGTACATGGCGCCGATTCCAATGAGGGCAGGGAATTTAAAAACGGATCTGGTGTCGTTGTCGTTTTTTGTTACGCCGGTAGTACCAAAGCCAAGATGTGCCAGTAGCCGAACCTTTTCGGGGTTAATTTGCAAACCTGATGATTTGCTGCCACCGTCTTTGGGTTTAGCACCTTTACCGTAAGTCTCTATTTCGGAGGTTGGGTAGGTAATGGTGCTGCCATCGATGGTTTGCAGTGTCAGGCGTTCATTGGGAACAAACTCCACAACTTTTCCTCTGACCGTGTAACCGGTTTTGAGCAGGATTTCGGTGTATTCGCCGGTATTCACCTGGCCCCACAAGGCCAGGGTGAATACGCACAACGAACCCAACATGATTAGTTTCAGCTTATTCATCACGTTCTTATTGAAACTGCACAATATCGGCTGTAACCGTACATTTGGTAACAACTACGAAGAAATAGAAACCAATTTTCCAGTCCACCGTCATATTGGCCAGTGCCTGGCCTTCCTGCAGCGGATAATCGGCCAGCAGCTCCTGTTTGGCCTCGGCTACCATAGCATTTTTGCTCAGGCCACCCAGCCCAAAGATTTTGGTGGTGGCCACATCGCCCTTGGCAAATTTCACGATTTTGAAATTGTTCTCGCTCAGCGAGGCATTCGACATGCCAATGCCGTTGTGTACGGCGCAACTGCTGAATAATACTGCCATCGCAGCAATCGAAATTAAAAGTGTAAGTTTTCTTTTCATTTTTTTGTGATTTTGGTGTTT
>JBKHBQ010000208.1:0-6992 GCA_046542305.1 Bacteroidales bacterium | reverse complement strand
ATGGATATAGAAATGAAATTATTACCGATTCGAATGGATTTGTAACCGAAACCATCAATTTAGAGTGGGTTTCTGGTATGGAGAAGTTTCGATATTTTGAAAAGGATACCCTTCTGCTGAATAATGACGGAACCTATCATACGTTAATCAGGCAAAGATGGGATGACTTTAATGAGCTATGGTACAATTACGAAAAACACCTGGATGTGGAGTATTTGAATTATTATGGTTATCCATCACACATAATGAATGATTTGGTAAAACGTAAAAAAGACCTGTGGGAAAATAATGATTGGATAAATTACAGTAAGGATAGCATTTCTTATCTGGATGAAAATCTGAACAGTTCCTTTCTTAATGTATGGCTATGGGATGGTAATCCGGAATGGATACATTATTTATCTTATCGCTATCTATGCTATGAGGACGGCAGTAAAAGACGGGCCACCCGATGGGAATACGATGGTCAACAGCTGGCTTTAACCTATGATGATTCGATAACATATGCATATTATAAAGGAGCACCCTGTGAATTGTTGCGCGTACAACTCGACATTCCTACAGGCACCTGGTATCCTGCATCCAGGGCATTGTACAGTGAATTTGTCCCGCTTGTGATTTCCGGCTCAGGCATAGGTATGGAGTTTAATAAGCAGCCTCAATTGAAGATCATTCCCAATCCTGCCAGCAACAGTGTAAAGATTGAAAGCGAAGAGCAGTTAAGTCAGGTAACAATCCTCAATGGACAAGGCGGTGTAGTGCTTCAAAAAAGCTTAAAGGGGCAGGAAAAAAGCATCCATCTTAGCCTTGGCGAATGGAAGCCCGGTATATACATCATCAATTCCAGCACCACCAGTGGCACAACAATGTCCGGAAAACTGATCGTACAGTGATCACCGCACCACCCGGTAACAAATGCTTTTTTCTGCCGGATCGAAGAAGGCAATGGTGTTGAAATCGGCAAATGCCGGATTGCTGCCTGCTTCGGGCAGATCGATGGGCTGTGTTTCATGGGTCAACAGCTTTTCTTCGCAGGTTCCGAGAAAGGCCAGGCCATCGGGGGTACGGTACAAAAACCTGTAGGTTTCGCACTGCTTTACGACATCGGTAAACAAGATATCGTAATCCATCCTGAAACGGGTCAGGTCGATTTCGAATTTCGTGTTTTCAACGGGTAAGCGTGAGGCGGTATTGCTGTGCAGATCGAGGGTTTCGTTGGCGAACTGGTGGTAGATAAGGCCCTTTTTGCTGCGGGGATACAATTGCTCGTAATAAACCTTGTGCTTTTGGTGAAACCGGGGCAGTTCAAATTCCAGAAAATCATCGAATACCAGCGTATCGCCGTGATAGTTAAATCCCGCCAGATACCTGAAATCATGATCCTTCAGGCAGTTTTGGTTGGTCAGCGCCACGATCAGTTGCCCGCTGTCCCTGGCAACAATGGGCTGCTTAGCCAGCAGGTACCGGTTTTCAGGAATTGAATTTTCATCCAGCAGATACCAGGTTTCCTTCATATCCTTTAAACCCACATCGAGCACAAAAGATTTCATCTTTATCCCCAGGTTGCCATCTTCCTGCACGACAGGGTAGGGAACCTGTACAAAGATCATGGCGCCCTGCTCATCAAGAAAACATGAATTGAACGACGGTTCGGTTTTTCCGACCTGCCGCAGCAAATCCAGGTGTTGATCAAACAGATCGGCATATGCTGACGAGCTATCGAAAAACGGATACAAATCTTTAACCGGATAATTTTCGGGAACCATCTCAAGGAAATCATTCCCGTTATAAATCAAAACCTGCTGCAGCATCCGGTCGAACAGCAGGAATTTATCATCCACCGCAAGGAGCATCGGCTGTCCCGGCAACAGCGAATCCGGAATTCGCACGGATGTATATTGTACAGGATTCCCGTTTACCAATTCAACAATGCGGTGGTATTGCCTCGAAATTTCACGAACCTGGCAGGTAAATACAGTTTTTCCTTCGTCAACCAAAAATATTTCCGAAAGACCTCCCTGCGAATAATGTTCATAGATGCTGTCGGACTGCATAATTTCATAGCGGCCGACATCCACCGGAAACTGCTTGTCGAGGAAGCGCTGATAGGTGTTGTAATGGGATGGAAAAAGCAAAACAACTTTGATTTGATGCGCAAGCTGATCGGCATAAATTTGTGCTGCATAACATTTCAGGCATTCTGTTGTATTGATCCTGAAGATAATGGTTGGTTTGGCAGTTACTGACAAACACAAAAGCAGGAATAAGGCTGTTGGTAAGATTCTTTTCATTTAAGAGCAATTTGTTTTACAATATTACGAAATATTGGATTTCGGATTCACCGCTTCACCTCAAACCTGAAAAACTCGCCGTCGTCGTATTTTTCGCTGTTGAACCACCAGCCGGCATTGCCTTTGGCCGGGATGACCACGCCGCGGTATTTGCGTTCGGCTTCCACGTTCACCCCGAAGGTGTGGTAGTCAAATTCTTTGGTGTCGCCGGGATTGCCCCACCGCTGCATATAGATTTGCCGGAGCGCGCCTTTGTCGTCGATCACGAAATGCACCGGGTTTTTCTCGCTGCGGATTTTCCAGGTGGCGGTGATCTCGTTGTCGCCGATCACCTCCCATTTCACCGAGGGATGGATGAGCGCATGGGGCGAGAACGATCCTTCGAGGATGGCCCTGCCCTCGGCGGAGCGCGTAACGTCGGGCCCGGCGGATTTCATCACCGGGATCAGGTTGAAGATGCTCCACTGCATGGCGCCCTCGCCGTTGTAATAAAAATCGAAACCCTTCACCGGCAGGATGCCCATGCGCACGGTGGCTTCCCACAAAAATCCCCTGAACGGATTGGAGTACAAAACCGATGTAAACTGCGCCCAGTTAACCAGTTTGATGATCCCTTTCAGCGGCACTTCGGCGTGCGTGGTGTCGGGGATGCCATCGGGGAGATGGTAGCGCAGGTAGCGCGAAACCGGCTCAGGATAGCTCTTGAGCAGTTCCATGCGGTCGATGGAGGGTTGTTCATCCTTTAAAATTCCTTCTAAGATTTCAGATTTTGATAACATATCCCTGGATTTTATTCAAAGCCAAAAGTCCGGTTTTTTTTTCAATCATGCAATTGGATTTGGTAAATGTAACAAATTGTAGATCATCGCGGGAGCACCAGCTTTTGTTTTTGCTTTTATCACCACTATAGGCACAGTAGGGCACAATAGGAGATAAAAAATCCCCGATGTGGTTTTTTTGCAGGCAGGTAACAGGTGATGAATGCAAAAGCCGATACTCTAAAACAGGATTTTCACCCACCTGGGTGAAGCCACATAGTTAAAAAGCTGCATATATAAAGTGGTGCATAAATAATACGGGGAGTGAAAACTTTTTTCAGGTTGGATAAATAGCATGAAATCAATTAAATGTAATCATTGCTCCCTTAATCATGCACATGTGAATTCACTTTGGCATAGCCGTTGACTTACCCCGAACAGCCTGTTAAATAAAGATTTAAGAAATAATTAACAGGTTTGGTTTAAACACCGGATGGGATTATATGTTGATTTTATTTGGATTACGATCAGGCGATCAATTTGTTATGCCACCCGGCAAATTAAATTAATCACAATTACAAACCTAAAAAATTCCTGTATTATGAAAGCTATTTACAATTTTTCCATGCGAATGGTACTTCTGCATCTCATGCTGATGATACTTGTTGCAGGATACGCCTACAGTCCCGATAAGGATACGTTGTCGGGCGACACGAAATTATCTTTTCATCCCGCACCCGAAATGAAGGTGCACTATGATCCTGTTCAGCCCACTGCGTTGCTTGCCGGCGAGTCGCTGGCATACGGCAACGATGTGTGGGCAAATATTCTTTTTACGATCAATCCTGCCACTCCGGAGAGTATTACCGAAATAGGTGCGGTTACTTTTCAGAGTGCAAGCGGTGATTTTTTACCCGATGATCCCGCCCACATGGTTGTGATCGATCTGGTGGACAATCACCTGAAAAAAGTGGATGTGGCTACGGCCGGTGTAGTTAACAGTACTCCCATGGCTCCCGCCACCGCTGATGAGGTGTGGACGGTTCTTAAAACCGACAATACCACCGCGTCAGACATGTATGCTATTTCCACCACCGGAGCGGAATCGTTCCTTTACCAGGTAGATCCGGTTGCCGGAACCGCCGAATTGCTGAGCCCGCTTGGGATAGGTGCCGTGATCAGCGGAACCTTTGCCGGTAGCCCGGGCGTGATGCTCGTGCTCGATGCCGTAACCGATGCATGCTATACGATAAATGTAGCGGACGCATCCATCACCGAACTGGGCCCTGCCGGATTCGATGCCAATTTTGCCCAGGGCATGGCTTACGATCCGGCAACGGATAATGTATATCTGGCCGCCTACCACAATGATGTGGGGCCGGAACTGCGCCAAATGAATGTGCTGACCGGAGAAACCACCCTGTTGGGCAGTCTTCCCGGAGAGACCACAGCATTTGCCTTCCCGATGCCAACGGAGGAATTAACCCTTCTGGCCGGCCAGGACCAGTATCTGATTGTCGGGGGTTCATTTTCCTTTGGTGAAGAGGGCGATTTCCCGCCACTGCCTCCTGATTTTTTCGGACCCGGATCGGAACCCTTTACCGGAACTGTGCCGCTGACAGGACAGAATTCAAACGGCGGCCAAGCGCCCATGGCTGATCTTACCATTAACCGTCCCGCCGATCTGTTGTTGCCTTCCCCGCTGCCTTCAACAGGTACGGTTGAAGTGGAGATTGTTGAACTCGGGCTGAGAAGTGTGGAGCCGATTGCGGTAAATATCGGCGGCGCGGATTCGTTCTTCGATGTTTTTGTTACCCTTCAGATGAACGCTCCCCAGACCGGCAATGCCGATATTACGCAGGAGGATGATCAGGGAGGAACCTTCGGCATGAACCTGTTTGTTTATCCGGTTTTTACTTTCGTGAATGTGGAAAATCCTTCCAACGAAATTATTTTTGATCCCTATGACCAGGGGCTCGAACCTTTGCCACTGCTGCCGCCCGATCCATTAGACTGGATGCTGCCCCCGGTGCCGGGTGAGTTCGATCCCTTCTTTCCCGGGCCTGAGCCTCTGGAAACACCGTCGGGTTCACATATCAACCTGCTCCCGCTTCTGTCGCGTTATGATAATGTTTTCCTTTCGATGAACGAAGAAGGCGTTCCGGAAGAGTGGGGCGGCAGCGGATACAATCAGGGCGAATGGTTTTATTATCCCAATTTCGACTGGTGGAATGTGTGGTTTTACGATCATCCGGTGGATGTTAACCGCCGGAAACTGGCGGGCGGGTTTCTTGAGATTCTTCCCCGCGATCCATCATTGCCCAGCTATGTTGAAATCGTGATCAACTGGTCTACGCCGCAGTGGCCGGGATTTCCCGAAACCCAGCGGCCGCCTTTGCCCGAGGATGTGCAGGATGCTACTGTTGAAGAGCAGATGATCGAACGCTCGGAAGCCATTTTCCTGCTGGAAGGCGGTTTTATTGATGCACCTATTCCCGTGGAAATCCCTTCGGACTATCTGAACAACAATACCAACCTTTTTAATTTCAATCCCGAATGGCTGTCGATCGACTTGCGGGGGTACAACTTCCAGTTGCAGGGCGATATCGTTCATATCTGCTTTAAGCCTTACGACGGCTGCTCGTTCGAAATTATCTGCCCGCCCGATATTGAGGTTTGCTTTACCGATGAACCTTTTGTGCTGTCGGGGGGCCAGCCTGCAGGCGGTACCTACTCCGGCCCCGGAGTGGTGAGCGGAACGCATTTCGATCCTTCAACGGCTTCATGGGGCAGCAATACCATCACCTATACTTACACCGACGATTCAGGTTGCACCAAAAGCTGCCAGTTTACGATTTACGTAATTCCGCCGCCTGAGATGGTGTGTCCGCCCAACCTGATCGTTTGCGCTGATGACAATTCGGTGAGCCTGAGCGGGGGAATTCCAGCCGGTGGAACCTATTCCGGTCCCGGTGTAAACGGAAGCGCTTTCTTTCCTTCGGCTGCGGGCCTTGGAACACACACCATTACCTATGCCGTAACTGATCCATGCCCGGGGTCGTGTACCTTTACCATCGAGGTGGTTGCGCCGCCAGAGGTGGTTTGTCCGGATGATTTCACTATCTGCCAGAATGAAGATCCGATCAACCTTCAGGATTATGTATCACCGCCCGGAGGAACTTTCCTCGGCGGCGACATGTTCGATCCGGGGTCGGCGCCTCCCGGCGTTCCACTTCAAACCAACTACACCTATACCGATCCGGTAACGGGTTGCGATGCCAGTTGCACATTCTATATCACGGTGCTTCCGGCTCCCGAAATTAACTGTCCTGACGACATGGAAATCTGCTATACGGATGATCCGGTAACACTTACAGCTTCGCCTGCCGGCGGAACCTACAGCGGCGCCGGCATCAGCGGAAACACGTTCGACCCTTCCGGCGCATCCTGGGGCAGCAATACCATCACTTACGCTTACGTGGATGATAACGGCTGTGAAGCAAGTTGCGAGTTTACGATTTACGTAATTCCGCCGCCTGAGATGGTGTGCCCGCCCAACCTGATTGTTTGTGCCGATGACAATTCGGTAAGCCTGAGCGGGGGAATTCCCGCCGGTGGAACTTATTCGGGTCCCGGTGTGAACGGAAGCACGTTCTTTCCATCGGCTGCGGGCCTTGGAACACATGAGATTACCTATTCGGTAACAGATCCCTGCCCGGGTTCCTGCACGTTCACCATCACCGTGGTTCCGCCGCCTGAGATTATCTGTCCTGACGATTTCACCATGTGCGCCGATGATGGGCCCATTAATTTACAGAACTATGTATCGCCCTCGGGAGGCACTTTCCTGGGCGGAGATATTTTCAATCCTGCCACGGCGCCGCCCGGAGTTCCGCTTCAGTTTAACTATACCTACACCGATCCGGCCACCGGCTGCGATGCC
>JBKHBQ010000207.1:0-7012 GCA_046542305.1 Bacteroidales bacterium | reverse complement strand
ATCTACAATTTTTCGCCGTTCGAAGTGTATTACGAGGAAAAACGGCCGTTTTTTACCGAAGGCACGGAATTGTTCGAAAAAGGCAACATCTTTTATTCGCGGCGGGTCGGGGATACGCCCGAAGGATACGGAACCGTTGGCGACAGCCTTGGGGAAGGCGAATATATTTTTGAAAATCCTTCAAAAACCAACCTGATCAATGCCACCAAAGTTTCGGGACGGACACCCAAAGGACTGGGCATCGGTGTATTCAATGCCATTTCTGCCAAAACCTATGCAACTATCACCGACTCGCTCGGCAATCAGCGAAAGGTGCTCACACAGCCATTCACCAATTACAACATGGCCGTATTCGACCAAAACCTGAAAAACAATTCCTACATAAGCGTTTATAATTCGAATGTGTACAAAGGCAGAAATCATTATACGGCCAATGTTTCAGGCACACAGTTTCATTTATTCAACAAATCCGCCACCTATTCCATCTACGGAAAATTCAACCTCAGCCAGAAATATCTGCCGGCGGCTTCACCGGATTTGGGCTTCATGTACAACGTGAATTTCATGAAAACCAGTGGCCAGTTCCGGTTCAGCCTCTCGCAGTACGTCGAAAGCGACACCTACGACATCAACGACCTCGGATACCTGCAGGCCAACAACGAATTCAACCACAACCTGAATTTCGAATATAATTTTTACGACCCGTTCTGGAAATTTCTGTGGTGGCGCAACTCCATCACCTTTTGGCATCAAACCCTCTACTCACCGCGAAAATTCAGTGAATTCGGTGTTGCAACCAGCTCGCGTGCCACCTTCAGGAATCACCTTACCGTTGGTTTTGATGTATGGGTAAGGCCGCTGGACGAACACGATTACTACGAGGCCCGTGAACCGGGGCAGGTTTTTATCAGGCCGCCGGAATGGAGCTTCAACGGTTTCCTGTCGCCCGATTACCGCATGGCTTTCATTGTGGATTTGAATGCAGGCGTAGAGCGTTCGAATGAATACGACCAGACAAGCTGGTCGGTGGAAGTTTCGCCGCGATGGCGCGTAAACGACCGGCTGTCGTTCCGCCTCAGAAGCGAATACGACCTGTCGCTGAACGACATCGGATATGCCGACAGATTTCAGACTCTTGAGAGCCGTGAAATTATTTTTGGCAGGCGCGGACTGCAAACCGTCGAAAACATCCTGCAAACCACCTATATTTTCACCAGCAAGCTGGCGCTCGACTTCAGGCTGCGGCATTACTGGCTTCAGGCCGAATACGATCAATATTACGAACTCACCAAAGACGGGTATCTCCGTGATACGGATTATAACGAAAACAATGATTTTACCTATAATGCCTTCAACATCGATATGGTGGTGCGCTGGGAGTTTGCCCCCGGCAGCGAACTGGCACTGTCATGGAAAATGCCATCCTCACCTATAACGAGTCGGACATTACGCGCAGGTATTTCGATAACCTCAGAAACACACTGGATTCACCCGCCGACAACAGCTTATCGGTGAAATTGCTTTATTACCTCGATTACCTTTATCTGCAAAAAAGACATCATTGATTATTTTGAATAAGCATCTCTTGTGCAAAGCCGGTAGAGATATAGTTGTCGAAATCCCCACAAACATGACTTCCAAAAGTAATTGCCGTTTGGATCAGTGATTGCCATTCGGCATCAGATAACTTGCGAATTTCGGACCTGTAAATCTGACGATCCACCAAAGACCACAGCAATCCGGCGTTGAAGCTGTCGCCGGCCCCCACCGTGCTGCATACTTCCACCGGTGGCACCAGCATTTCCAGGTCGTTCTCCCGGGAAATCATGCGTACCCTGGCGCCTCCGCTTGTATAGATCAGGCAGGACCCGGTGTGTTCATTCAGGTAAGCAAAGGCATCCTCTGCCGATTGAAGGCCGGCAATCACCCTGAAGTCTTCATCCGAAGCACGGGTAATATCGGCAAAAGCCAGGTTTTCGTTGAACATCTGAAGCAGATATGGAAGATCCATTTGGTGAGGACGCCTGATGTTCGGGTCGTAGAGAATGAGGGCTCCGGCGTCGGCAGCCTGGCGCACAAAATCCGTCAAGGGCTTTCGCACCGCAGGACTGAGCGCAAAAAACGAACCGAACAACACCAGATCCTCACCGGTAACCACAGGAAAATCCTGCCGGAATCGCTCTGCGGGATAATCCTTGTAAAAAGTATAACGGGCATTTTTGTTTTCATCCAGAAAGGCAAGGGCAAGCGGGGTGTGCCCTTCATCGAACCTTGAAATGTAACCGGTGCCCACACCATTTTGTCTGAGGAAACCCTCGATCACATCCCCAAGGTGATCGCTGCCCAGTTCGCTGATGAAATGCACCTCCGCACCCATTCTGCCCAGCGACACCGACGCATTGAGCATTGAGCCGCCGGCTTTTCCCGCTTTAACATTTCCATCCTCGAATATGAGGTCGTAAACAGTTTCGCCAATGGTATAGATTTTTCGCATGCCATAAAAGTAAAAAAATAACACATAATCTTAAGGATACCGGAAAAAAGGCTTGCCTGGCCTGGCCGGGAATTAAAAGCAAACACCGGCCGCGCCCGGAAGGCAAAATTTTCACTGTAAAATACCGGGTGTACGATATCGATGAAACCATTCGCCACCTCAGGGAATACGAGTAAAAGTGAGTGATGTGAAAATTTATCCCGAAGGAAGATACGCCTGGTGTGAAGATCCGGAAGGCAATCCTATCGAACTGTGGGAAGATACCGCAATCAATACCGGTTCCTGATCAGAGTGCCATCTTCATTTGAACGCTCATATTGAAAGAGCGGCGGTGAAAGGGTGTAAGGCCGAATTCAGCAATGGCTGCTCGATGCCGGGGAGTGGCATACCCTTTATTATTCATCCAGTCGTAGTGTGGAAATTCCAGATGCAGTTTTTTCATGTATTGATCACGGTGGGTTTTAGCCAGGATGGATGCCGCCGCGATTGGCATGTACTGCCCGTCGCCCTGGATAATACACTCATGACGCAGTTTTTTATAGGGATGAAAACGGTTTCCGTCGATCAGCAGCAGTTCGGGTGCCCTTTTTAGCTGATCCAGCGCCAGGTGCATGGCCAGGAAAGATGCGTTGAGGATATTGATTTCGTCTATCCTGTGGTTGTCAACGCTGGCCACAGCCCACGCCACGGCTTCCCGTTCGATGATCGCACGCAGTTCATCGCGGTCTTTCTCCTTAAGCAGCTTTGAATCGTTGAGGATTTCGTTCTCAAATTTCCCGGGCAAAATAACGGCAGCGGCAAACACAGGCCCTGCAAGGCATCCGCGTCCAGCCTCATCGCAGCCGGCTTCAATCCATTTATTCGAAAACGATAATTTAAGCATCTATAAAAACCTCGCTAATTTTCCTGCAAAGATGGTAATCATGATTAAGGCAACTATCATTTCAGCCCAAAATATTTTCCTGGCTTGCGAAAGATACGCCGAAAGCAGCGCCGCCAGAGGGATGATGGCCAGCATCAGGTGAAATTTGAGCATGGCCCCCGAAAAAACGGCGGTGGCCAGGGCAAAGATCAAAAAAATGATCAACATGCTGAAATCCTTCCGCACTGCAATGGTATTGCCCGTTATCCTTCGCATTACCATGCCGATTCCTGACAGGATCAACAAGCCAAAAAGCGGCCAGATAAAAAAAACATAGGCATCGAATTCGAACGCCGGGAAGGATTCGAACGAAAATTTCGAGATCAGAAGCTCAAATTGCATGTCCAGGGAGCCCGCCCAGAAAAACCAGACTCCAGCAAATAAATAAGGCGTAAGCAGCGCCATAATACTAATGGTAAACGTCCGCCAGTTGAAATTCAGAAAAACGATCAGCCCCATCCATACCAGTACGATGAAATAGATCATCGGAAAATACAGCAGGGAAGCCAGGCCGATAATGATGCCTGTATCGAAAACAATGCTGTACGGTTCAGTGTGTCCGTAATAGCTAAAAATCCGGTAGAGCAACAGGATCATCAGGAAATTTACGATGATCATCATATTTGGCTGCACCAGCACAGGGGCGCTGCTCATCATTAGGATGTAGAGGGCGGCGGCCAGCAACTGGTTGCGTGCGGTAAGCCTGTAGTTTTCGAGGATCTGGTTGAACATGATTGCCTGCAGCACCAGCAGCACAACCGAGGCAATGGAGGTGATGGCCGGATAACGGCCAACAAGTCCGTTGAGCCAGTCTTGCCTGAAACCGGGTTGCAGGTTATCCAGCAGCGAAGGCTCCAGGATCACATCGAGCCACAGCAGCGCGGTGAGTACCATCAATCCGAGATACTGTCCGTAAAATCGCGACCTGAACAGGTGAATGATCATTGATGGATTTCTAAACGGTTTCCTTTAATACATTTATTTCAAATCCAGCCCCAGATCCCTGCGATAATACTTTCCTTCGAAATCAATCCTTTCGGCATTCTGATATGAATTTATCAGGGCGTTATTTATATTTGCTGCCAATGAAGTAATAGCAAGCACCCTTCCGCCCGTGGTCACAATCTTCCCATCAGTGGTTTTGGACCCGGCATGGAAGATTATGCTTCCGGCAGCCTGCTCCAGCCCGGTGATCTCTTTCCCTTTTTCATAGGAGCCGGGATATCCTCCGGAAACCAGGAACACGGTGGCAGCTGTGGATGAATCTGTTTCAATGGCATGATCGCTGAGCTTTTGATCCCGGATAGCTGCAAACAATTCCAGCAGGTCAGTTTTAATGCGCGGGATCACCACCTCGGCTTCAGGGTCGCCCATCCGGCAATTGTATTCGATCATGTATGGATTTCCTTCCACATTCATCAACCCAAAAAAGATAAAACCCTGATATAAAATCTTTTCTTTTTTCAAACCTTCGATGGTGGGCCTGATGATGCGGTTCTCGACTTTTCCCATGAATGCATCATCAGCAAAAGGTACGGGTGAAATGCATCCCATCCCGCCGGTGTTGGGGCCGGTATCGCCTTCGCCAATGCGCTTGTAATCTTTGGCCTCAGGCAAAATAAGATAATTCTTCCCGTCGGTAAGCACAAACACCGACACTTCGATGCCGGTTAAAAATTCTTCGATCACCACCTTTCTACCGGCTTCGCCAAACCGCTCATGTTCGAGCATCTGATCGAGATGTTCTGCGGCTTCATCAATATTTTCCGAAATAATCACCCCTTTTCCGGCCGCAAGTCCATCGGCTTTAAGCACATATGGCGACTTAAGCTGCTGCATAAAATGAACGCCTTTTTGGGTTTCGCCTGTGCGGAAGGTTTTATAGGCTGCCGTGGGAATGTTGTTTTCCTGCATAAACTGCTTGGCGAAATCCTTGCTGCCTTCCAGCCTGGCTCCGGCCTTCGATGGGCCGATCACGGAAACATGCGACAAATCCTCCCGTTCGTCGAAATAATCCCTGATGCCATTTACCAGCGGGACTTCCGGCCCAACCACCACCATATCCACATGATTTTCAAGAACGAAATCAGCCACTGCATTAAAATCAGAAACGTTCACCGGAACATTGGTCCCTGTAAGTTCGGTGCCGGCATTGCCGGGAGCGATAAACAATTTGTCCAGCAGCGGGCTCTGCGAAATTTTCCAGGCCAGGGCGTGCTCCCTGCCTCCTGATCCGATCACGAATACATTCATAATTTTTTTTCTGCAAAATAAACAAAATTCGACCGGTGCCCCTGCCTTTTCTTTACAAATTATCAACTGCGCCCAATCGTATGGGGGATATAAAATACTACTTTCATGCGATTGAATCTGCGCCGGCTCCAGTCCTATTTTTGTCCGCAAAGCAAAACAAAGGTTTTATTGTATCACAAAACTCAGGAGAAAAGTTATGAAATCAGTTTACCGGTTTTTTATCGGACTGCTTATGGTAATCATCTTTCCGGCGGCATCACATGCTTATGTGAGTGTGGGCGGAGATGTATCGGGGCAGTCGTGGATCAATACCAACACCTACTATGTTGAATCGTATATCTGGGTTGGCGACGGAAGCAGCCTTGATATCGAAGAAGGGACGGTGATTAAATTTGCACCCGGCACTTACCTGGTGGTTTACGGCACATTGAATGCCATTGGAACGGCGGCGGATCAGATTGTATTCACTTCACGCGACGACAACAGTGTGGGGCAGATCATCCCCGGCTCCGATGGCATTCCGGCTGCGGGCGACTGGAGCAGTGTATATATCTACGGCGCAGGTTACAATGCCGCGGGATACGTCGATTATTGCCACTTTAAATACGGCGGCAGCTACGCAATGGGCGAATATGCCACGTTATACTACAACTCGGCCACTGCTGTGGGATATGTAAAAAACACCACCATTGAGCGCAGCTATTATGCCGGTCTGAATCTTTACGGCGTTTCGAATGTGACCGTGTTGAACAACTCCTTTCTCGACAACAACAGCCACGGGTTTCAGGCAACGTACAGCACAGTAAACGCCAGCAACTGCACCATGACCGGAAACGGTGCCGCCGGTATTTACTTCGCATATGGCAGCAGCAACGTTACGAGTTGTAATGTGAGCAACAACAATTCGCACGGCATTCACATGATTTCAGGAACCTATGATATGGATGCCTGCCAGATTGAAAACAACAATGGCTGGGCAGCACGTATGGAAGGCGTGGAGGTGCGCGGATACTCCAATAACACCGCTTCAGGCAATACCTATGATGCAATCAGCCTCAGCGGCAATGTGAACATGAACCTTACCATGTCATCAAGTGCCTTTGGCCTGCCGGTTGTGATTGAAGGACTGCTGAATGTTGAAAGTGGCTCTACCCTCACCATTCCCCCAGGTGAAGTAATCAAACTGAATCTTGGAAACATGTATGTTTACGGAACGCTGAAAGCCATTGGTACGGCCGAAAACCCAATCGTATTCACCTCATTCAAAGACGACACATACGGAGGCGATCTGAATGGCGACGGCATGGTTTCAGCACCTGCAGCCGGCGACTGGTATACCGTGT
>JBKHBQ010000206.1:0-7021 GCA_046542305.1 Bacteroidales bacterium | reverse complement strand
ATGATAAGCCCCAAACCCAAAGCACAAAATCCAAAGGCAACCCCAAATCACCAAATTCAAATGATCAAAACCCCAGGATACTTAAAGACTTTACGGAACTACCAATTACCACGAATTACTATCAATTACTTTCATTTACAACCAAATACTACCAATTCAACCCATTACCACCAATTACAATCAATTACTACAAATTACAACCAATTACAACCAATTACAACCAATTACAACCAATTACAATCAATTACAATCAATTACAATCAATTACAACCAATTACAATCAATTACTACAAATTACAACCAATTACAACCCATTACCACCAATTACAACTAATTACCCCCAATTACCTCCGCTTTCACACCTCCCCATCCCACTCCCGGTAAAACCGCTCCAGGAATTTTTCCATAAACCGGTGCCGTTCTCCGGCCATTCTTTTTCCGCTTTCGGTATTCATCCGGTCTTTCAACAGCAGCAGTTTTTCGTAAAAATGGTTGATGCTCGGCGACAAGCCCTGCTTATATTCTTCCTTGCTCATTTGTAAGTTTGGCGGGATGGCGGGATCGTACATTGGCCGGTTTTTATAGCCTCCGTAATTAAAAGCCCGCGCAATGCCGATGGCTCCCATGGCATCCAGCCGGTCGGCATCCTGAACCACTTCCATTTCCTTCGACCGGAAATCCACCTGGCCAAAGCTGCTTTTAAACGACATATTGCGAATGATGTTCAGCACATGGTCAATCACCTCCTGATGTACATCATGGGATTCCAAAAAAGATTTTGCGCGGGCAGGTCCGATTTCCTCATCTCCGCCGAAAAATTTAGCATCGGCAATATCGTGCAGCAGCGATGCCAGGTTTACCACCAGCCGATCGGCATTTTCGGCTTCGGCGATCTTTTGCGCCGTTTTCCATACCCGGTATCCATGCCACCAGTCGTGGCCTCCTTCCGCACCTGAAAGCTGCTGTTTTACGAAAATCTCAGTTTCATCGATCAGCAATTCATAATCGGTTTGCTTCATGGCCGTAATTTTTTGTCAAAAATAAAAAAACCCGCGGCCTTATGACTGCGGGTTTTCAGATTTGCATCAGATCCAGGTTAATCGTTTTTCCTGGTATAGGTAAAGCGTTGCATGGTGGTCCAGTTGGCGCCGTCGTCGCGCGACTGGTCGAGTTCTACCACCATGCTGTTTTTATCTTTTGGATAAATACGGTATTTCCCCATATCCGTAATCTCGTCTTCATTGAATCTCACCTGCGAATCCTCCAGCACCAGGGTATCTCCTGCAAAATCGCCCTGAAAAACGGAGAGGCGTGAATAAAAGCCGTTATAGGTGGTAAACAGGTATTTGTTCAGCCCCGAGTTATAGGTGATCTGGTTCATTTTTTCGATCGGGAAATAGGTAGCGTAGGTGATATCTTCCTGCAGGAAATTTTTATGTGGCAAAAATCCGATCCTTGAAGTAGTGGAATCTGCAAACGTAAGCCGCCCGCCTCTCGACATGGTTTCGAGCACCACATCCCATTCACCCTTCATAAAGCTAAGCCGTTCCATTTCAGGGGAGAGCGGCATTTCGAAAAGTGAAGGATCAGGGCTGGTGTTGAATTGGATTTCCTCAATTTGGGTAACCCGGTGCCGGATGCTGAAGACGCGTTCGGTGTAGAAAGGGATTACCACGCCGTTTACTTCCCTGAAATCATCATAAAAAGCTTCCTGTGACTCAGGCGCTGCAAAGTCGGCCCATTGCGAAAGGGTCATCACTTCCAGAAAAGTTTCCGCATCGAGAAACCAGGTTTCCGTCAGTCCGTTTTCACGGGTTAGTATCAGCTTATGGCAGTCGCGTCCTTCGGCTTCATCCATGCCCTGATATTCTACTTTGAAGCCATGATCGCGATAATCGAAAAATGGTGTGCAAAAAACAGCCTTCTGACGGATAACATTGGCTTCGGCATCGTTGGCGAGGTGGGGGAAAGGATAATCGAACCAGGGATCATTCACCCAGTAAACGCTGCCGTCGCATCCTTCGATCACGCGATGCTGGCCTTTATAGTGGTCGGAGAAATATTTCCCGCCACGGGCTTTCACCTCGGTGTAGGGCTTGGTTTCGCTGAAAGCGGTAAACTGTCCGGTGATCTTCATGGATTGGATCGCATTCCAGTTTTCCATGCCTCCGTGCGCTTCGATATGTTTGCTGATGATCTCGTCGGCGGTTTGTGCCGAAATATTCCCCAATCCTGCCGATATCAGCATCAGCAGGATTAATAAACCTGTAATATTTTTCATAGCATTTTGTTGTTGGTTAAGCTGTAACACGACATTTTGGAGTGGTTCCTCACGAAAAGTTTTCCGTTGGCAAACGATGGGGCCGTCCACGACCTGCCTTCGAGCACCTGTTCGCGGTAGAGCGGGGTAAATGCTTCAGGATTGGCCTCAGCTAACACCAGTTCGCCCTGGTCGGCCATGATCACAAGTTTGCCATTAAGGATCATCAAACTGCCTTTGCCAAATCCTCTTTCCCCCCAGGTCATTTTTCCGGTTTCAACCGACATGCAAACCAGTTTTGCGCGTGAGAAGCCGTACAGATAACCTTCATGATAACAGGCCGTGCTCCAGTTGGTGAGCATGGTGCGTCCCGAATAAACTTCAGTAGCCTCATTATCCTTTACCTGGACGATGAATCCGCTGTTGGCACCTTCGGAAGCAAGAAAAAACTTATCGGGTGCGATAAACACCGGCATGGTGATGGGCGCGCGCAAGGGCATGCGGTAGCTCCAGATTTCGTTTCCCTGCGGATCGAAAGCGATCAGCATGGTATCGAGGGCGTAAACCAGTTGTTGTTGGCCTTCGAGTTCTACGATGGCGGGTGTACAGTACGAGGCTGCACCATTGCCTTTGCTCCAGCGGATCTCTCCGGTTATGGCGTCGAAAGCGGTCACGGCGCGCTGTTCGGTGCCGCCGGTTTCGATGATCACCATATCTTCTGCGATCACCGGGGAGGTGCTGAATCCCCATCGGGGTGTGCGGGCACCGTAATCCGTCACCAGGCTTTTCGACCAGGCGATCTCGCCGCTGCCCGGCTTCAGTGCGCAGAACCTGCCGCAACCGCTCAGGCAATATACCATCTCCTCGCCGATGGCAGGCGTCGACCGTGGGCCGTGGCCCCAGCCGTCATTTTCTACCCAGAGTGAATCGATTCGTGTTTTCCACAGTTCTTCACCCGTATCTGCATTCAGAGCAGCAAGGAATTCGTAGCCGCCGTCGAGGGTGTCGCTGGACTGGATGTACGCCACATCGCCTTTTACGGCCACTTCCGAAAACCCGTTGCCCACGTCCAGGGTCCACAGGAGTGCGGGTTTGGACAAAGCCCAGTTTTCGGGCAATTCGGCCCCGGAAATTACTCCGGCACCGTTTGCGCCCCTGAACTGTTCCCAGGAATTGGTTACGGCCTTTTGCGAAAAAGCGGATAAGTTAAACATCAAAAATACAGCCAGTTGGCCGTAGAGAAGCCATCGCTTCAGGACGTGCCGCATGGGCGCGGCACATCCGCGTGTGTGTTCATTTTTTTGTGTGGTCATGTGTCAAAAGTCTTTTAAAAACCGGGCGAATATAAAAAAACAAATTTCGTGTGGCAAGATGTGAATGATTTTGTAATGATTTTTTTTGTTGCGAGAAGCAATAAAACAGAGCCCTCGATCCAATGCACTGTTGAGAATAATGTTAACTTTGCTCCTTATGGATCAACTTAGCACCACCATATCCGATTGGCTCCAATTCCCTTTTGTGCAGCGCCTGCTCACCATTCTGGCGGGAATCATCATCGTGGTAATTATCACTTCAATTATCAAGAAGGGACTGATCCGAACCATGAAAAGCACCGGCAATAAGTACCGGGCGCGAAAGGCAGTTAATTTCTTCGGATATTTTCTGGTGGTGTCGGTTATTCTTTTCGTTTACAGCGACAAACTCGGAAACATAGGCGTGGCGCTGGGAGTGGCCGGCGCGGGCATTGCTTTTGCCCTGCAGGAGGTGATCATGAGCCTGGCCGGATGGATGTATATCATCGTGACCGGTGTGGTTGGCGTGGGGCAAAGGGTGAGAATCGGCGACAATAAGGGCGACATCATCGACATTGGTGTGCTCAGCACCACCATCATGGAAATGGGCGACTGGATCGACGGTGACCTCTACAACGGAAGCATCATTACGGTGGCCAACAGTTTTGTATTCAAAGAAAGCATTCATAATTACTCGGCAGAATATCCATTTTTGTGGGATGAGATCAGGGTGCCCATCCGTACGGAAAGCAATTATGAGCTGGCGCGGAAGGTCTTTTCGGATGTGCTGTGGGAAGTTTGCGGCGAATACACCAAAGCCAGTGAAAACCGCTGGGACAAACTCAGAAACAAATACCGTTTGGAGGAAGCACGGGTGCAGCCCAGGGTAACAATTACCTTCGACGAAAATTTTATCACTTACACTCTTCGTTTTATCGTCGATTACCAGTTGCGCCGTGTTATCAAAGATAAAATATACACCCGGCTGCTCGACGAAATCAATAAACACGACGATATCAACATCGCCTCGGCAGCCATGGAGATTACCCTTATCAAAGAAGAACAATAAATCCGGCTTTTCCTGTCTGTATCAATTAAATTCCGGTGTGATTACTGAATTTGCCCCTGATTATGTAAATTCCTTCTTAAAAAACAGCGGTTAACCATCTATTTTTCTAAATTTGTCAAAGGCCGTAAATACTGACCTGCGGATAATGGTGAGCTAATATTTTCTGAGATAAAAAATTATGGTGTTCTCATTTGATACCGGAATACTGCAATATGTCCTCAGTTTCCTGCCTGTAACCGGATTTCTGGTGGTTCTATTCTGGTTCGACAGCTTTAAACTGGTAAGTAAAAGCATTTTGCTGTTATGCCTCCTTTGGGGGATCGTTTCGGCTGTCGTTTCATTTTACGTCAACACCGCAGCTTTCGAAAGCCTTGCCCTGACTTTTAACAATTATACCCGCTATTTTTCACCGCTTGTCGAGGAGGTGATGAAATCGCTTGTGCTTGTTTTTCTTGTATCGCGCAAAAGGATCGGATTTACCGTGGATGCGGCTATATATGGATTTGCGGCCGGAACCGGCTTCGCACTTGCCGAGAACATGACCTATCTTATGAGCCACGGGAACGGGCACGATCAGGTGGTGTGGCTGCTTCGCGGATTCGGTACGGCAATCATGCATGGTGGAAATACGGCGGTAGTGGCCATGCTGCTCATGAATGGCATACAGCGTAATAAACCGGTATACGTTGCCGTTTGGGCAGGGCTTTTAACGGCAATTATGCTGCACAGCGCCTACAATCACTTCTTTTTGAATCCATTTTTGCAAACGGTTTTTTTGCTCATTGTATGGCCTTTGGTTTTTATATTGGTATTTCAAAAAAGCCATTTCATGTTGCAAAACTGGCTGGAGATTGAATTCAGCAATGAGGTGCAGATGCTGCGCATGATCAGGCAGGGGAGAATGATGCAGACCCGCGCCGGCGAATATCTGGCGTCGCTCAGGAAATATTTCGGCCCGGAAGTGATTGTGGATTTGTATTGTTACATCAGCCTGTACCTTGAACTTTCCATAAAAGCCAAGCGAAACCTGATGCTCAGGGAAAACGGCTTTCCTGTCATGGAAGAACCCGGAACCGGCGAAAAGCTTCTTGAACTGCAACATCTGCGCCGGCAGATCGGGAAGGCCGGCGAATTGGCCCTGCGTCCGCTCGTAAGAATGAACTACAGGGAGCTGTGGAAGCTAAATCTGTTAAAGAAATAACGCTAATTAACATAAAATGACAACGAACAAAAAAAAGATCGACGAGCTGTTGTCGGCGAAATTCAACGGCACCATTACACCTGACCAGGAAGCAGAACTGGAAAAACTGCTGAACTCGGATCAGCAGGCTAAGCAGCGTTATGCTGAACTGCAGGAAAAGGAACCGCCTACCCGGCCTGCATATGGTAACCGACCGGCAGCGGAAGAGACCCGGCCTGCCGCAGGAAGAGCCTACCATAGTTTTCTCCTGAGATATGCCGCAATGTTGATGCTCGGATTGCTCCTGGGATCGGGCCTTACCTGGCTTTGGCTCAGCGAAGACATTGATGACACACAGCTAAGGGGAAGCATGATAGGTACTTCCGAATCTGGACTTTACTTCGAGCGGGCCAATACCAGTATCAGGCTTGTTCCGTATGTGATTGATGATATGTACTACCTGAATTTCTTTTCAGAAAGCAGCGAGGAAACCGTTGCGGAAATCATGTTCTCCGATCAGGATTATGTGCCGGTTAAATCAGGATTTCTTACCCAGGGCGGAAGTCAGGCGACGGATATGGAAATGGGAGCCGTCAGTTTTACCTCCGCCGGCAAAACGGCATACCAGGTGATCCTGAAAAAGGAAAGCAACTTGTCTTCGCCGGTGATGGTAAAAATTTATCAGCAACATTCGCTGCTGACCTCGAAGCAGTTTTTTGCAGATTGATAAAAACAAAAATGATGGAAAACTACCGGGATTTATAATTGAGGGGAAACATGCAGTTATGAAAAAAATGATCAAAAATCTATGGCTGATCGTATTGCTTATACTGCTGGCATCGGCGATCCTCTTGCTGTCGGATATGGAGCAGCGGCGATCGTATGCCGGACAACCGCGACAGGAATATCCTCAGATCGCCATTATGCAGATCACTTCTACGCCATTGCTCGACAACCACATCAACGGTGTGATCGACCGGCTGGATGCATCAGGTATGGTGGCGGCCGACCGGAGCAATATCCGGCGGTTTAACCCCCAGGGCGATATGGGCACGGCAAATACCATTGCCAGGGAAATCGTGAACGGCCCCTGCGAAATGGTGATCACCTCGAGCACGGTAGCGTTGCAGATATTTGCCAAGGCCAATCAGGACAAGAAGAAGCACCATGTGTTCGGGGCAGTAACAGATCCTTACGGAACCGGCGTTGGCATTACCGGC
>JBKHBQ010000205.1:0-7022 GCA_046542305.1 Bacteroidales bacterium | reverse complement strand
TAATAAAATTTGGCAACTAACAAATAAGTTAGTTACAAATAAGTTAGTTACAAATAAGTTAGTTATCTTTGTAGAAATTATACAAAAATGGATGCACCATTTATTTATGGGAAATTAGCAAAAGGTTTAAAATTCACCAATCGGCAAAAGGAATTGGATGAGCTTTTAAACAATCTGAAATATGGTACCAATACCATTTTACTTTCGCCACGGCGGTGGGGCAAATCATCCCTGGTAGAAAAAGCTGCCCTGGAGATTGAAAAGCTGGATTCTGATATCAGAATTGTGAAGATCGATCTTTTCAATATCCGCTCCGAAAGTGCTTTTTACAAGGAGATAACTGAAAAAGTACTTGCAGCTACCACAGGGAAGATCAGCGAAATTGGGGATGCCATAAGAGAATTCTTCAGAAAATTAATTCCTAAGGTCAGTTTTTTGCCGGGAGCGGATCTTGAGTTTTCAATCAGCATCGATAGCCAGGAGGCAAAAAAGGAACCCGATGAAATTTTGGATCTGGCAGAGAATATAGCCAAATCTAAAAATCTGAAGATCAGGATTTGCATAGACGAATTTCAGAACATCGGCTATTTTGACGATCCGCTGGCCTTTCAGAAGAAATTGCGCGCACACTGGCAGAAGCACGAAAATGTTTCGTACATCCTTTACGGCAGCAAGCGACATATGCTGCTTGAGGTTTTTGCTTCGCCTTCGATGCCTTTTTACAATTTCGGCAGCATGATGTTTCTGGAAAAGATTTCACAAAAAGACTGGACGGATTTCATTGTAAAACAATTTCACGAAAGTGGAAAAAGCATCACCGCCGACCTGGCCGCCGACATTGCCGGTAAGGCAGAATGCCATTCGTATTATGTTCAGCAACTGGCCCAGCTTTGCTGGTTGCGCACCAAAAAAGAAGCTACAAAGGAGATCATCGAAGAAAGTTTTCACGCGCTGATTATGCAGCTTAGCCTGTTGTTTCAGAACATTACCGATACACTTTCCACAACTCAGGTAAATTTTTTGCATGCAGTATTGAACCGCGAGGAACAGTTGAGTTCCAAAACCGTCATTTCAGCATATCATCTGGGCACCTCGGCCAATGTGAGCCGCATTAAAAAAGCTTTGATCGACCGTGAAATTATCGATCAGCAAAAAGGAGAAATAGAAATGCTCGATCCGGTTTATAAAGCCTGGCTCACACAGATTTACTTCAAAAAAACGCCCAGCCGGCTAAAACCGGAATAAAACTATCTGCCCTGCGGTGTTTTAATGATTATTCCCAGTTCGTCGAGTTGCTCCTGCGAAATTTCCGACGGGGTATCGATCATCATGTCGCGTCCGGAGTTGTTTTTCGGGAAGGCAATGAAGTCACGGATGGAGTCTGATCCGCCGAAAAGTGAAACCAGCCTGTCGAATCCCAGTGCGATTCCGCCGTGGGGCGGGGCGCCGTATTCGAATGCATTCATCAGGAATCCAAATTGGTTTTGGGCCTCTTCTTCCGAAAACCCAAGCACCCTGAACATCTTTCCCTGAAGCTCTTTGTTGTGAATCCTGATGGAGCCGCCGCCGATTTCCACTCCGTTTATCACCAGGTCGTAGGCATTGGCACGTACCTGCCCGGGCTCACGCTCAAGCAACTCCACATCCTCGGGTTTGGGCGAGGTGAAGGGATGGTGCATGGCATAAAACCTTGCTGTTTCCTCGTCCCATTCGAGCAACGGGAAATCCACCACCCACAGCGGGGCAAACACTTCCGGATTGCGCAGCCCGAGGCGGTTGCCCATTTCAAGGCGCAGCTCGTTGAGCGCTTTGCGGGTTTTGTTTTTTTCGCCGGCTAAGATCAGCAACAGATCACCCGGATTGGCACCGAATTTCTCAACCCATGTTTTCAGGTCCTCGGGCGCATAAAATTTATCTACCGACGATTTGAACGAACCGTCTTCGTTGAATTTTAAATGTACCAGCCCCTTAGCGCCGATTTGCGGCTTGCGTACAAAATCGGTTAGCTGGTCGAGCTGCTTGCGGGTATAGCCGGCACATCCGGGCACCGAAATACCCACCACCAGTTCGGCGTCATCAAATACCTGGAAACCTTTGTTCTTTGCAACATCATTCAGTTCCACAAACTTCATCCCGAAACGGATATCCGGCTTGTCGCTGCCGTAGTATTTCATGGCATCATCAAACGACATCCGCGGCATGTCTCCTTCAATCTCCTTGCCTTTAACCACCCGGAACAAGTGTTTAACCATACCTTCGAAAGTAGAAAGCACATCATTCTGTTCAACGAAGGCCATCTCGCAATCGATCTGGGTAAATTCAGGCTGCCTGTCGGCACGCAAATCCTCATCCCTGAAACATTTCACAATCTGGTAATAGCGGTCGTAGCCGGCAACCATGAGCAACTGCTTAAAGGTTTGCGGCGATTGCGGGAGGGCGTAAAATTCGCCGGGATTCATCCTGGAAGGCACAACAAAATCGCGTGCACCTTCAGGAGTTGATTTAATCAGCACCGGAGTTTCGATTTCCATGAATTGCTGGCTGTCGAGGTATTTCCGGGTTTCGATGGCCATGCGGTGACGCAGTTCCATGTTTCGTTTCACCGGATTGCGGCGCAGGTCCAGATAGCGGTACTTCATGCGAAGTTCCTCGCCGCCGTCGGTCTGATCTTCGATGGTAAAAGGCGGGAGTTTGCTGCTGTTCAGGATATCCAGTTTCTCCACCCTCACCTCGATATCACCTGTAGGCATCTTTGGGTTTTTCGATTCACGCTCTACCACGGTTCCTTCGGTTCTGATCACATATTCCCTGCCCAGCTTATGAGCCTGCCTGATGATCTCCGGATCAGTGGTTCCCTCTTCCATCAGCAACTGTGTGATGCCGTAACGATCGCGCAAATCAATCCAGATCAATCCGCCTTTATCGCGAATGCGCTGTACCCAGCCACTCAAATCAACTTTCTTACCGACGTGTTGCAGATTTAATTCCCCACAGGTGTGTGTTCTGTACATAATGTGCTTTTTTAAATTGAGGTGCGAAATTATAAAAATTTGAGCGAAATCCTTAGCGAAGTTCATTGCAACCCAAAAAGGCAGCTATCTCATTAAAATTATGTAAGTTTGATGCATCCATCTAAAAATTACCAGAATATGCCAAAACAAATCGAAGTGAAAACCATCGAAAAGTACTCGTACATGTGCTTTTCGTCACGTTCGGGTGATGAAGACACCAAAGCCGTGATCATGCTTTCGGAGGGCGACAATTTTATCGGCTATCTTCATTTTATGAGCAATGGCTGCGTACTTCCAAAGGCCGAAAAGAAATACGGCCTGTATTATTATTACTATCACCACGCGGAACTTGCCCCCCTGGTGGACATGCTGCGCAACGAGCAACCGATTTACCTGATTTATGTGGAGGACGATAAACACAATTGCCGCATTTCAACGGTGATGGAGCCTGTTGGCGAGGGCGAGCAATAGCGGCTTAGGGAAGTCCATTTCTGATGGCATCCGCCGGTTTTATTTCCTTCTGGCGTAATATTTGCGAAAGTTAAAAGTTAATGTATCTGTTTTATCTGCTTGATGACGGTATGCCGGCATATCGCTTTGCGGATAAAGTGAAATGCTTAAAAATATTGTACTTTTGCCAGCAAACAGAAATATCATGAAGAAAGTCCTTTTAGTTGCAATTGCCGTATTTTTTACCCTGCAGGGATTCTCGCAGTACATCAACGAGAGCACCCGGAAAAAATTCAGCACGGTATTCGATCTCTACACCGATATCTGGATGGATGTTCCGGATTCCATCGACACCCGGCTCATCAATCAGGGAATGAATTTCCTCGGTCTTTATGATTACAGGTTTGGAAAAAGCAATTTCAGCTTTGCCTTCGGTGCCGGTATCGGATCGCACAATTTCTACAGCGATGGCCTTGTGGTGGAAGATACATCGGGAAATTCAGCGCTGATTCCGTTTAAATCGCTCTACCCGGACAAAAGCTACGACCGCAACAAGATTTCTTATACCTATGTGGACATTCCCATCGAATTCAGGCTCAGAACCAAAAAGGACATTCGTGCAGCCCTCGGGTTCAAGTTCGGATTTCTTATCGACAGCCACACCAAGTACAAGGGCGATGATTATCTCAATCCTGAATCCAACGATTACCTGTTTGTGAAGTTTAAGGACGTGCCAAATATCGAAACTTTCAGATACGGCATCAGCGCCCGCTTTGGCTGGAAATTCATCAACCTTACGGGATTTTATTCTCTCACGGGATTGTTCAAGAAAGATCAGGGGCCGGATCTCTACCCGATTTCCGTGGGTATTTCATTGATGCCTTTTTAATGTCTGGTAAAAATTTTTCCACTAACGATTGAAGTGTCCCGGCACGGTTTAATCACAATACTTACGATTTTTCGAAGGTTGCGGTGCGCACAGCGAGTGCTTCATCTGCTAAACCGTATCTCGTAATCGAACCAACTCAAGCAGAACTTCCTATAAATACAGGAAATGTGCCAGCATACCCACTGCGCCAATGATGAAACCGGTATAGAACTGAGCAGGAGTGTGCTTTTCCATTTTCAGTCTTGAAAAACCTGTAGCACCACCTGCAAGCAGCGCAAAAAACAAAAGCAGCAGCAGGTCGATATTCAGGGTCAGGTGTAAACCCAGAAAAGCTCCGAATAAGGCTCCGGTCCCTATTGCATACGCACTGATGTTCCAGAAAAGTGAAATTACAAGTGTGGCGACGATCAGCGTTGTAGATCCGAGAATAAACAGCGAAAATATCGGCGAGAGCTGTATCCGGCTTACCAGGTAATAGCTCAGCAGGTAGAAAATGGCGGTGATTACCAGCGCCAGCAACCGTTCTTCTCTGGCACCCAGTTTTTCTGATTTTCGCATGATCATCCCAAAAATATTCATCAGCAGACCTGGCAGGATGAAGGTGGTAATGAACACCAGCCCAAGAATCATCCATCTGGCTTTTTCAGGGATGGCCATCGAAAAATGGAACCTGACATTGAACATGATGAAAAGATAGTAGGTGGAAAATGCCAATGGGTTGAAAACGCGGGAAATGATCCTGGCTGCCTGATGTTCCATGAATGAGCAGATGTAAATTATAGTTCCTTTCGCAGCCTGGCCACGGGAATATTGAGTTGTTCGCGATATTTGGCCACGGTACGCCGTGCAATGTTATAGCCTTTCTCCTTGAGGATTTTTGTGAGTTGCTCGTCGGTGAGGGGCTTCACCTTGTCTTCGGCTTCGATGCAGTCCTGCAGGATCTTTTTTATTTCGCGCGTCGACACTTCCTCGCCCGATTCGGTTTGCATCGATTCGGAGAAAAAACTCTTCAGCAGGAAGGTGCCAAAAGGTGTTTGCACGTACTTGCTGTTGGCCACCCGCGAAATGGTGGAAATATCCAGGTTCACGATTTCTGCAATATCCTTCAGGATCATCGGCTTGAGCTTGGTTTCGTCGCCGGTGAGGAAATAGTCTCTCTGATAATTCATAATGGCTTCCATGGTAACGTAAAGCGTATTCTGGCGCTGCCGGATGGCGTCGATAAACCATTTGGCCGAATCGATCTTTCGTTTCACAAACATCATGGCATCGCGCTGCTGACTGGATTTCTTACCTTTATCGGCAGCGTAGGCCTCCATCATGTTCTGGTAGGTTTTGCTCAGGCGCAGTTCGGGGGTGTTCCTCGAATTCAGCGTAAGCTCCAGCTTTCCATCCTGATTGCTGACCATGAAATCGGGCGAAATATACTGATTGGTCTTCACCGTTTCGCCCATCGAGTTACCCGGTTTCGGGTTCAGTTTCAGAATTTCGCTGATGGCATATTTCAGTTCCTCCTCATTGAGTTTGCCTTTTTTCATGATCTTCTCGTAATGCTTTTTGGTAAATTCGTTGAAATACCGTTCGAGGATCATGATGGGCAGGTCAAGGGCTTTGATATCCTCTTCCTTTTGTTTGCGGCGCAACTGAATCAGCAGGCATTCCTTCAGGTTGCGGGCGCCCACACCGGCCGGATCGAGTTCCTGAATGATCCGCAACACTTCAAGGATCTCCTCGGGCGTGGTGGTTAGGTTTTGGGTAAATGCCAGATCGTCGACCATGGCATTCAGTTCGCGTTGCAGATACCCTGAATCGTCGAGATTGCCGATAATGGTGCTGGCAATGATGATCTGCTTTTCGGTGAGGTTGCGCAGGCCGAGTTGCGAGATCAGGTTGTCATGAAAAGTTTTTCCCGAGGCGTATGGAATTTCCTTGCGTTCGTCATCTGGGCTGTAGTTATTTGCCTGCAGTTTGTACAAAGGGATTTCATCATCGTCCATATAATCACTCAGGTCGAATTCATCACCTTCCTGATTATCCATTTCATTTTCAAACTCTTCTTCCCGTTCGTTTTCCTGAAATTCGTCCTCGATTTCCGTTTGGTCCTCCAGGGCAGGATTTTCTTCGATTTCCTGCTTAATGCGTTGCTCGAGGGCCATGGAGGGAATCTGCAGCAATTTCATCAGCAGAATTTGCTGCGGTGAAAGCTTTTGTTGCAAAGCCAGTTTTTGTACTAATCCCTGTTTACCCATGTCCTGTCGTTCTCCGGATCTTTATCTTTTAATGTAAATGTATTAAAAAATACCCGTTTTGCAAGATTTTCCGCAAATTTATTGAGCAATTTTCATTTCAGCAAGAAAAGCTGATTAAAACTCTGCATTTTGTGGGGTGCGCGGAAACGGAATTACATCGCGGATGTTTTTCATTCCCGTAACAAATTGTACCATTCGCTCAAATCCCAGCCCGAAACCGGCATGCGGCACGGTGCCGAATTTACGGGTTTCGAGTTACCACCACATGTCCTTTTCGGGGATGTCCATTTCCTGCATGCGGCTGTACAATTTTTCGTAAATCTCCTCGCGCTGCGATCCGCCAATGATCTCACCAATTTGCGGGAAAAGCACGTCCATGGCACGAACGGTTTTGCCGTCGTCGTTTTGCTTCATGTAAAACGC
>JBKHBQ010000204.1:0-7028 GCA_046542305.1 Bacteroidales bacterium | reverse complement strand
AGCAGCAATGTTAATTCATATAGCAGCGGATCGGTTTCCGAAGGCATCAGCATAAGTGAGGGATCATTACCCGGCGTGTTCCAGTTGTTGGCATAGTTGATTGTTCCGGCCATGTAGATTTTGGTTGTGTCAGGCACTTCATCAAAGGAGTTGGAAACATCAACCGAAAATGTTACTGAGAGCGGGGTAACGCCCCAGGTGTCATTTATTGTGGTTTCACCGGTAATGTAAACCGTACGGTTTGGATCACCGGTCCATTCGCCACCGTCCCAGCCTATATCAACTGCATCGGAGAAATACTTGTACTGAACCGATTGTGCTGAATCCAAGGTGGCAGTGATGGTATAAACCAGGGTTTCTTCAACCTGGGTTAATTTGAGGTCTTCGTTAGTTCCGGGTTCGTCCCAGTCAAAAATATTGCCTGCTATGTACACGGAATGAGTGGCGGGATCAAATCCTTCAAAATCAGTCATGTCAACATTCATGGTGACATCGAACTGTGCCATAAGGCCGCTAAAGAAGAAAATTGCAATTGTTGAAAGTAACAGTTTTTTCATAATACAGAGATTTTGATTAATAAATTAGATTGTTTCCAAATGCAAATTTAAAAATAAATATTGTTTAAAAAACTAAATTTTTAAAAAGAGAATCATTTAGCTAAAAAATCGCCTTTTAGGAGCCTCATAATTTCTATATCATAATTATTGACCTCATATAAAAAATTATTGATTTACAGAGCCCATAGCTTTTTTTGTCTTTGGATTTTCTATATGTTTTAATATTGTTAAGATGTGTTTAAGTTTTTTTTAATTTTGCATTAGGTTTCGCTTGTGATACGTGAAATTTTGTAGGTTAACAAAACAAAATAAAAATGAGAACAAATTAAAGTTTGTATTATGGTAAAACATCTGTCAGCAAAATTGCTATTAATCCTGTCGATGCTGTTTTTCGGCGTTATGGCAGGATATGCACAAAGCGGCGAAGTTACGGGTACCGTAACTGATGCCGGTGATGGTACTACCCTACCGGGGGCCACCGTGGCGGTGAAAGGTACTGTGCAGGGAACGGTTACCGGCATTAATGGTAACTACAGTATTACAGTGGAGCCGAATACCACGCTGGTATTTTCCTTTGTAGGCTACGAAACCCAGGAAGTATTGGTACAGCCCAATACCACTGTGAATGTAGCGCTGCAGCCGCAAACAACGGCACTGGAAGAACTTGTGGTGATTGGCTATGGTGTGCAGAAGAAAGAAGATGCTACCGGATCGGTGATTGCCGTTGAATCGAAGGAATTCAACCAGGGTGCCATTACATCGCCCACCGAACTGGTAAGCGGTAAGGTGCCAGGTGTACAGATCATCAGTGGCGGTGGCGCTCCCGGTGAGGGTGCAACCATTCGCATCAGGGGTGGTTCGTCCCTTTCGGCAAGTAATGACCCGCTGGTGGTGATCGATGGTGTTCCGGTGGATAATAGCGGCATTTCAGGTATGCGTAATCCACTCAATACCATCAATCCTAATGATATTGAAACTTTTACGGTGCTGAAGGATGCCTCGGCTACCGCAATTTACGGTTCGCGGGCTTCCAACGGTGTAATTCTCATTACCACCAAACAGGGTAAAGAGGGGGCGCCCATCAGCTTCGAATATTCCGGCAAGGTTTCGCTCTATACTGTACCCAAAACCATCGACGTTTTCGGAGCTGATCAATACAGGGACCTTATCAACGAAAGGTATCCCAACCAGACCGGCCTGCTTGGTTACCAAACCGGCGATTCGGTTGCGTATGCCAATACCGACTGGCAGGAGGAAATTTATCAGGATGCCTTTGGTATGGACCATTTCCTGAGCGCCAGCGGATCGGTGAATGGTACAGGTGCGCTCGATGCGCTTCCATTCAGGGTTTCGGTGGGCTATTCCGATCAGGACGGTGTGTTGAAAACCGATAACCTGAAACGTGCCACTGCGTCTGCCAACCTCAACCCGAGTTTCTTCAACGATTACCTGAAACTCAACCTCAACACCAAGTACATGAATACTCAGAACGTATTCGCCAATCGCGATGCCATTGGCGCTGCCATCCAGTACGATCCTACCAAACCCGTGATGGGCAGCCTGCCTGTTTTCGGTGAAAGGTACGGCGGATACTGGGCATGGCTTCAGCCCAACGGCACACCCGTAGAACAGGGTTCGGCCAACCCCGTTGCACTGCTCAACCAGCGTGACGACGAATCGGATGTTAACCGTTTTATCGGCAATGCACAATTCGATTATAAATTTCATTTCCTTCCCGAACTCAGGGCAAACCTTAACCTGGGATATGATTACTCCAAGAGTGAGGGAACTATCTTTGTCGACACCACGGCGGCTTTTGCTTACGATGCGCAAACCGGCGGTGGCGTAAACAACTGGTACGAACAGGAAAAGAAAAACGAACTGTTGGATTTCTATCTCAATTATGCAAAATATGTTGGTTCCATCGACAGCCGCTTCGACGTGATGGGTGGCTATTCCTGGCAGCATTTCTATTACAAGGAATATGCGATCAATTCCAATGTGGTGATGACGCCGAGTCTCACCGATACGGTAGATAATCCTACTGAGTATTACCTGCTTTCCTATTTTGGCCGGTTTAATTATACTCTTAAGGATCGCTATCTGCTGACCTTCACCCTGAGGAATGACAACACTTCACGATTTTCTCCCGACACCCGTTCGGGTTGGTTCCCTGCATTGGCTTTGGGTTGGAAAATCGTGGAAGAACCGTGGTTGGCGAATGCCAATGCACTCTCGCAGCTTAAGTTGAGGCTGGGATGGGGTGTTACCGGTCAGCAACAAATCGGCCAGGGCAACTATCCCTACCTGCCACGTTATACATACAGCAACCAGTTTGCGCAGTACCAGCTCGGCAATCAGTATTACTACACCTTGCGGCCTGAAGGTTACGACGAAAATATCAAATGGGAAGAAACCACCACCTACAACATCGGTTTGGATTATGGTTTTGCAGATGACAGGGTTTATGGTACCCTTGACTTTTACTACAGGCAAACTAAGGATCTGATCAATTTTATTCCTGTTCCGGCAGGTACCAACCTTACCAATTTTATCCTTACCAATATCGGTGATCTCGAAAACCGCGGTGTGGAATTCTCTGTAACCGGTCGCCCGGTATCAACCACCGATTTGTTTTGGGAAATCGGCTTTAATGCCACCTACAACGAGAATGAAATCACCAAACTTACCGCCACCGAAGATCCCGATTACCTCGGCGTAGAAACCGGCGGTATTTCTGGCGGTGTGGGCAACAATATTCAGATGCATACCGTAGGCTATCCGGCCAATTCGTTTTTTGTTTACGAGCAGGTATACGATCCCGAAGGAAAACCGATTCAGGGCATGTATGTCGACCGCAACGGGGACGGACAGATCACCAGCGAAGACCGTTACCACTATAAAGATCCGGCAGCCGACTTCTTCTTCGGAATTTCCTCACGGTTGGATTATAAGGAATGGGATTTCTCCTTCTCGGGCCGCGCCAATTTCGGAAACTATGTGTATAACAACGTAAACTCGGAGAACGCCGTTTATCAAAGGCTATACCGTCCCGAAGGCCCGTACCTGGGCAATGTGGTTACTGCCGTAACCAACACCGGATTCGTGGATCCGCAGTATTTGTCGGATTATTACATCCAGGATGGTTCATTCTTCAGGATGGACAACATCACCCTGGGATATACCCTTGCCGACCTGATGAACGGAAAAGTCGACCTTCGTTTGTCGGCCACCGTTAACAATGCCTTCGTTATTACCAAATACGACGGCATCGATCCTGAGATCAGCGGCGGTATCGACAACAGGATTTATCCGCGCCCGCGTGTATTTGTGTTTGGTGTAAACCTCCAGTTTTAACCGTTTAAATATAGAATATGATGAAAAAGTTAATCAGTATAACAACCGTAATAGCAGGATTTCTTTTGATTTTTGCTTCCTGCGAAAAGGATCTGGATACCATTCCATTGGATCCGGATGTAGTGACTGCGGCTACAGTGTATGACGATCCGGCTTCCTACAAGCAGGTGCTTGCCAAATTGTACGCCGGGCTGGCCGTATCAGGTCAGCAGGGTCCTGCCGGACAAGGTGATATCAGCGGTATCGACGAAGGTTTCGGTCAGTACCTCCGTGGATTCTGGTACATGCAGGAACTTACCACCGATGAGGCGATGATTGCCTGGAACGACCAAACCATCAAGGATCTCCACTACCAAACCTGGGGATCGAGCGATGTATTTATTTCGGCTTTCTACTACCGGGTTTTTTACCAGATCGCGGTATGTAACGAATTTATCCGCGAAACCACCGATGATAAACTCAACGCCCGCGGCGTAAGTGGCGAGCTCAGAACAGATATTGAGCATTTCCGTGCCGAAGCCCGTTGGCTCAGGGCGCTTAGCTACTGGCATGCACTCGATATGTTTGGAAATGTGCCTTTCGTTACCGAAGAAGATCCGGTGGGTGCTTTCTTCCCCGAGCAGATCAGCAGGGGCGAATTGTTCAATTATTTAGAAAGCGAATTGCTGGCCATCGAACCTTTGATGGTAGATGCACGCCAGAACGAATATGGCCGTGTCGACAAAGCCGCTGTATGGACCTTGCTGGCAAAACTTTACCTGAATGCTGAAGTATACACCGGTGTAGCTAAATATGCCGAGTGTATCGAAAACTGTGAAAAGGTGATCGGAGCCGGTTATACACTTGTTGATGAATATCAGCATCTTTTCCTTGCCGATAACCATATGCTGCCCGAGGTTATTTTTTCCGTCAACTACGATGGAACTCGCACACAGACTTATGGCGGTACCAACTTCATTATTCACGCAGCCATCGGTGGCGAGATGCCCGATGTGTATGATCTCGAAACCGACTTTGGCGTTGGCGGCGGCTGGGGCGGTACACGCGTAACCAGCGACTTTGTTGACCTCTTCCCGGATGAAACTGGCGATGCTGATGTACGTGCCATGTTCTTCACCCAGGGACAATCCAAAGAGATTATTGACCCCAGCGATTTCACCAGTGGATATGCCGTGACCAAGTGGAGAAACATTACTTCCACAGGCGAAGTGGGATCTAACCTTGATTATCCGGATACCGATTTCCCCATGTTCCGTCTGGCCGATATTTACCTGATGTATGCCGAAGCCGTGAAACGTGGCGGTGGCGGCAGCGAAGCCACTGCACTGCAGTATCTGAACCTGATCAGGGATAGGGCCGAAGCCGATGCAATCAATTCGTACGACCTGAACTATATTTTGGATGAACGGGCACGCGAACTATACTGGGAGTGCCACCGCAGGACCGATCTGATCCGTTTTAACGAATTCACCGGCGGCGAATACATCTGGGAATGGAAAGGCAATGTTCCGGATGGCAGGGTAACCGACGATAAATACAAGCTGTTCCCCATTCCGGCTTCCGATATTGGTGCCAATCCCAATCTTGAACAGAACCCGGGTTATTAATGATTAAAAGAAAGGAATTAAATATGAAAAAAATCACATTTTTTCTCATTGCAATCATCGGACTCGGCATCCTGTTTTCCTGCGAAAAGGAAACCACCGATCCGGTGCTGGATATGAGCAAAGCAGAGGCGCCCATACTCACGCAACCTGAAGAAGGCAGCGCCTTTGTGCTTACCGAAGAACTGGCCGACAGCACTTTTACCTTTAATTGGGCGCCGGCTTCCTATAACCTCAACGATCTTGAGGATACCAAGTACACGCTGGAAATTGCGATGGCTGACAGCAATTTTGTCGAATCAAAGGAAATTACCAATACCAGCAACACTACGCACACCATGACTGTAGCAGAATTGAACAGCTTGCTTACATCAGCCGGTGCCGTGGAAGGCATTGCCATGGATTATGAAGTGCGCATCTTTTCGTTTGTGAATACGGCTTCCGAATATACTAATCAGTATTCAGGAACGACAAAGCTTACATTTACCACATATGCAACGCAGGTTGAATACAGCAAGCTTTATGTTCCCGGCGATTACCAGGGATGGGCACCTGATGTTGCTCCTGTAATTTACGACTTCGACGGCGATGGTGTATACAATGGTTACATTTACTTCCCCGAAGGCGGTACCTTTGAGTTCAAGTTCACCTCCGATCCCAACTGGGATGGAACAAACTACGGCTCAGGCGGCGAGGGCCTGCTCGACACCGACGCTGGTGCAGGAAACCTCACTGTACCCGAAGCCGGCGGTTATCAATTTACCGTTGATATCAACGACCTTACCTGGAGTTACGAACTCCAGAACTGGGGCGTAATTGGCCAGTGGCTCAACTGGGAATCAGATATTGACCTGACCTGGGATGTTGAAACACAGGATCTGTCGGTAACCGTTGAGAATATCCCTGCTGCCGAAGACCAGCGTTTCAAATTCCGCGCCAACGATGGCTGGGACCTCAACCTTGGTGCCATCGATCCTCCGGACGGTGAAACACTCACTTATGGCGGTACTGACATTGAAATACTGGATGGAGGTACTATCACTTTCATTCTCAGGTTCACCACACCTGAACCAACCTATGAGCTGGTTTATCCGTAAGCATTCATTTTCATAGCATGATAAAAAAGCCCTCCGGATTTCCGAAGGGCTTTTTTAATGCTTATTTCTGTCAAATTAACTTCCAATCAAACTCAATCCATTGCTGATCAGATTAACCAGTTCCGGTTTTTGTTCCTGTTTTCCGATCAGATAGGAACGGATTTCATCAGAAAGCCCGGAGAATTTTTCCCGGCTATGGGTAAGCTCCAGAATTTCAAGTGGAAGGAGCCATTCATCGGGATAGCTTTGCCTGATTTCGTTGTAAAGCACCGGCAACTGTTCATAACCTGCTTTCGATTCGCGGATTTCGCGCACCGCCTGGTAAATCTTATGTAATTTTTTTGATGTTTTGGAATGTACGATCTTATGCGTTTTTTCTGAAGGCACCGGAAACATAAACCTGAATGCGCCCG
>JBKHBQ010000203.1:0-7038 GCA_046542305.1 Bacteroidales bacterium | reverse complement strand
TTGCGGCGTGGCCGATATGCAGGAGAAGATCATCGAAGTACCACGGAATAAGGATCATGAACATAAAAATGGCGAATTTGTTATTGTAGCGATGAGGCGTTCAATGGGCTTGGCAGCAGTATTATACGGGTATTTTCTGCCATTCGTCATTTTGATGGTAACCTTGTTGATCGTTTCCGAACTAACCGGAAATGAAGCTTTGGCCGGGTTGATATCACTGGCGATTCTGGTGCCGTATTATACCGGGTTGTATTTTTTAAAAGATAAGCTTACCAAAAGATTCAGGTTCGAAATTGAAAAAGATAAATCAGATACTCACATCAACTTGTAATTATAAAATGAAACATCTGCTATTACTGTTAATCGCAATACTCTTTGCGGCGGCACCTGCTGCTGCACAGGAAGTACTTGCGCCTTCGGTGATCCGTAAGGCTGCCTATTTTGATAAAACACCGCCCCTGCGCGAGATGAAGATCATTCTTCCGGGTGAACGCAAACGAGCCTGGAAAGACGGGATTATCAAAAACGAATCCGTGGAGATGCTAACAAATACGGGAGAACCCGAAACGGGAAGCTACCGGACCGTGCAGGATCAGGTGGGCCCGGAGGAAAGCCGTGGTCCCATCCTCAGCTTCGACGGCGTAGCCAACGTAAACGGAGTATATCCGCCTGATACCGATGGTGATGTAGGCCCCGATCATTTCTTTCAGATGATCAACCTGTCGTTTGCCATTTGGGATAAACAGGGCAATAAGCTCTTCGGACCCGTAGACAACAGTACGCTGTGGGAAGGCTTCATCGGGCCGTGGACCGGCTCAAACGATGGCGATCCCATCATCCTCTACGACGAGGAAGCCGACCGCTGGGTGGCTTCACAGTTTGCCATCGAACAGCCCAACGGGAAATCCTACGAACTGGTGGCCGTTTCCGCTACCGGCGATCCGCTGGGCGAATACTACCGCTATGCTTTTGAGTTTGACCATTTTAACGACTATCCCAAGATTGGCGTCTGGCGCGATGGGTATTATGCCACCTTCAATTTCTTCGATCAGGGATTCATCGGCTCGGGAGTAGCCGCTTTCGAACGCGAAAAAATGCTGGCCGGCGACCCTGACGCACAGATGATTTTCTTCGGGTATTTTCCTGAAAAATTCAGCCTGCAGCCTTCGGATTTCGACGGACCCATGCCTCCCGAAGACGCACCAAACTATATCGCCACCATGAATGCCTTCGACAATAAACAACTCGAAATTTATGAGTTTTCGGTTGATTGGGATACGCCACTGAATTCAACCTATCAGCTCGGTACTTCCATCGATCCCGGATTTTTCAGCATTGAGCTGGATGGCATTCCCCAGCCCAACACCAGCACGCGCCTCGACGATCTGGCCCAGATGCTTATGTACAGGCTTGCCTACCGGAATTTCGGCACACATGAAACGCTGCTGGCAAATCATACCGTGAATGTTGCCGGCCGTGCAGGCATTAAATGGTACGAGTTAAGAAAACAAAGCGCAGGCGACTGGTACATTCATCAGCAGGGCATTTATGCTCCCAACGACGGGCTGCACCGCTGGATGGGCAGCATGGCCATGAACAGCGAAGGCACCATTGCCCTCGGATATTCGGTGTCTTCCAGTGATGTATATCCGTCGGTAAGGTATACGGGACGCCCGGCCGGTGCGCCGCTGGGTGAAATGACCTACACGGAGGTGGAAGCCGCAACGGGATTCGGGTCGCAATCAGGCATTAACCGCTGGGGCGACTACAGTTGCCTGAATGTGGATCCGGTGCATGATTCGGTTTTCTGGTTCACTACCGAATATATGAACTACAGTTGGAAAACCAGAATAGTTTCGTTCGACTTCGGACCGGTGTTGCCGCCCGAGGTGAATGCAGGCCCCGATGCCACCATATGCCAGGATACCTTCTATTATGCGAACGGCTCGGCGCTTTACAGCCAGTCGTGGCAGTGGAGTACAACCGGCGACGGCACATTCATTTTGCCCACAAATCTTAATTCGCCTTATCTGCGCGGAAACCAGGATCTGGCCAATGGTGAGGTAACCCTGGTGCTCACGGCACAGGGTTATGGCGTCGGACTTGCCGACTCCGACAGCCTGTTGCTTTCATTCACCTTCAGACCGGTGGTGGATGCCGGAAACGATACGGTGATCCACGTCAGCTCGGCTTATAACACCAGCGCAACGGCAGAGAATTACGAAACGCTTGAATGGTCCACTTCCGGCGACGGACTGTTTGCCGATCCGGCGGCACTGAATACGGTTTACACTCCCGGACAGCAGGATATCAACAGCGGAAGCGTGGAACTTACCCTCACTGCCTCGCCGCTCGATCCATGTTCGTTTGGCGAAGCCGACAAGGTGACCGTAACCCTCGATCCAACCATCAGTATCACGGAAATTGCGGGAGCAGAGATCTCTGTCGGGCCCAATCCCACTACAGGCGCTTTTTCGGTAACGGTGGAAGATGCACAGTTGCCAGCCGTACTGAACATCGTAAATACCGCCGGCGAAATCATTTTTACGGAACGTATCGATAAAGCGGATTATAGCAAGCATTTCGACCTTAAATATGTTCCCGACGGATTATATCTCATTCAGATAAAAAACGGTACCTCGGTATTGCAGGAAAAGATTGTGATTCAGTAACGAAATCAGAAAAGATAAAGCAAAAGCCTCCGTTGTTGACGGGGGTTTTTGTTTTCCTGCCGGCAGGGATTCTCCTTCGGATTCAGAGCGAAGACATCAAATTGCCACATCATCTGAAGCTGAAAAACGGATGCGGCTTTATTTCCCGGTCAATTTCCTGCACCCGTCGAGCTTTCCCGAGCGGATCATCTCATTCAGTTCGGCCTCAATGTCACCATAATCGCCGCGCCGGCCGCATTCGTACATTTCCGTAAAGGGATCCATATCGATGATGTAGTTCATCAACCGTTCCGCATTCGGAATATTGTCCATGGTGTAGTAATCCTGATAGGTAAACCTTAGAAACACCGTATTGGGGCCGATGCCCCGGTTGTCGAGCAGCCAGCCGTTTTCAAGACGGGTAGGGTACACGAATTCGCCGTTACGTTTCAGGTCGCTGAAGGCTGGAAACGAAGCCACCCTGGTTTTTTGGTCATTCAGCGTCACAGGCACATGGTAAAAATAGTCTCCGCCGGTTTTGTAGATAATTGCAGGCGGCGAAGGCGTACCTGCCATGGATCCGTTTTTGGCCATATTTCCGGATTTGTTTTGTTTTGAAGATGAACACGAAATCAGGGCCGACAACAAAAGCATGACGACCAGGAACAGCATATTTTTCATTGACATTGGTTGTTGATGTGGTTTCAAAATTAGCCTATTTACATTTCATTAACAAAGAAATTTTAGTTCTAAGCTATTGATTAGCTGGAAATAAATTGTTTAGGGAAGTGAAATGAATTACAAAAAATTTCGTTGAATGATAAAAAAACATATTCTTTCATACCTTTGTGATTGAAGAAATACAGATAGTTAACAAATAGTTTCATAAAAAAATCTTTTTAAAATGAAAAAGGCTGTTTTAATACTTGCAACATTGGTTTTTGCTGTGATGGGTCTTTCGGCACAAACTGCAAAAAATGCCAATCCGGCCCAGGAAAATCCGAATGCACCGGAAATTACCTTTGAGAAAACTGTGCACGATTATGGTACAGTTCCCTACCAGGGCGATGGAAAATGCGAGTTTAAATTTACCAACACCGGCAAAGAGCCGCTGATTCTTACCAACGTAAGATCGTCCTGCGGATGTACGGTTCCCAAGTGGCCCCGCGAGCCCATCCTTCCCGGCCAGAGCGAAGTGATCCATGTGGAATATAAAACTAACCGCATCGGCCGCATCAACAAAACCGTTACCGTGCAATCCAATGCAAAGAATCCAAACATCATGCTTCGCATTAAAGGACAGGTGGTGAAGGAAGAACAAACTGGCACACCCGAAAACACCAGTACCATCGGCAAAAAAGCCAACTAAGCGGTGTAGAATCATATTAAATTAGGTGCCATATAGCCTGATTCATAAAAAATTTCTGACCTTTGTCCCGGCTTATTTAGCCGGGATTTTTTGTTTTTTAAAAACCAAATATCAATACGATGCCGAAACTTTCCAACAAGGGCAAAAAGATGCCCGCATCACCCATCCGAAAGCTGGTTCCGTTCGCCGAAGCCGCTATAAAAAGGGGCGTAAAGGTGTACTTCCTCAACATTGGCCAGCCTGATATCAAGACGCCTGAAATCGCGCTTGCTGCTGTTAGAAATTATCCAGAAAAGCTTGTGGCTTACAGCCACTCGGCAGGGATTGTCAGCTACCGCGAAAAACTGGCGGAATATTACAAAAAATACAATATTCATATCTCGCCCGACGAGATCATCGTAGGCGCCGGCGCTTCAGAAGCGCTGCTGTTCACCATGCAGTCCATCATGGACCCGGATGACGAGGTGATCATTCCCGAGCCGTTTTATGCCAATTACAATGGCTTTGCCACCAACGCAGGCATAAAAGTAGTTCCTATTAATTCCGATATCGAATCCGGGTTTGCACTGCCGCCCATTGCGGATTTTGAAAGGGCCATCACCCCACGGACCAAAGCCATCCTGGTGTGTAATCCCAACAATCCGACCGGATATCTTTATACCGAAGAAGAATTGAAGGTGCTGAAGGATCTTGCCCTGAAACACGACCTTTTCCTGATCGCCGACGAGGTGTACCGCGAATTTTGCTATGACGGACGTAAGCACCACTCGGTGATGCACCTTGAGGGACTGGAGCAGCACACCGTGCTGATCGATTCTGTATCCAAGCGCTACAGCATGTGCGGGGTCAGGGTAGGGGTGATGATCTCCAAAAACCAGGAGTTGATGGCCTCGGCCATGAAATTCGCGCAGGCAAGGCTCAGCCCGCCCAGCCTTGGCCAGGTAGCCGCTGAAGCCGCCATTGCCACGCCTGATGAATATTTCGTGGAGGTGCTGCAGGAATATCACAGCCGCCGCAATCTTGTTTACGAAGCCATCAACAATATGGAGGGGGCATACTGTCCCAAACCTTCGGGAGCATTTTATGTAGTGGCCAAACTGCCTATCGACGACTCGGATAAGTTCTGTCAGTGGCTGCTCGAAGATTTCAACTACAACAATGAAACCGTGATGATGGCCCCGGCCACCGGTTTTTATTCCACACCCGGACGCGGCCTCGACGAAGTGAGGATCAGCTACGTGCTCAATGTAGGCGACCTTGCCCGTGCCATGAAAGCCCTCGAAGAGGCCCTGAAGGTATATCCGGGACGGACGCTGTAGTGGATAGCTGTGATTCAGCAGGTTGCCAGGGGATGCGAAAAATCCCAAAAAAAATATCATAAAAAATTGCCGGGGTTGCGGAAAATAGTATTTTTGCACCCCGTTAGCCCAGATGGCGGAACTGGTAGACGCGCTAGTTTCAGGGACTAGTTTCCACTAGGAAGTGCAGGTTCGATTCCTGTTCTGGGCACCTGAACATTTATAACGCTCTCTGTGAAAGCAGCTTACAAGGGTACTAAAAAAACTTGTATGCATCTTGCGCGCGGAGAGCGTTCTTTTTTCCGGTGCCTGCGAAGGCAAAGTTAACAAAAAATCCTGTCCGGACAAAGACAGGATTTTGCGTTCAGGGACTTAATTCAGCGAAGGACCGAATCCGTAGAAATTGGTCGCGCTCGGTTTCCCAAGTCCATCGGTAATCTCGAACTCCACATGCTCTACTTTTGCCATTACAGCCTGTGCAATGATATCGCCGCGGTTCACCGTAAAACTGTTTGGCGAAAAGTTCGCCAGGATCACATTGATTTCCCCCTCATACCCACTGTTGATGGAGCCGGGGGAATTCAGGACAATCACACCGGTGGTAAGTGCAAGCGCGCTCGATGTGCGGATTTGCAGCTCATAGCCCGGCGGGACCTCTATGCGAAGTCCCGTGGGGATGAGCTTGATCTTGCCGGACTGAATCTCGATGGGCACGTTATTGAATGCGTACATGTCCAGCCCTATGCTTTGTTCTGTTGGATACTGTGGCAGCCTGACGCGGTCAGACTCCCTTACTACTTTTACTTTCATACTAAATCACTGGTTACAAATTTATACTCTTATCCGAAAACCGGATTACTTTTTTCCACTTCGTTATTGTTCTGAAGTTCCTTTCTGCTTTGAACGATTAAACGCTGAAGACTGCCTTCCAAAATGGGCAGGCAGCACTTCTTGAATTTCAATTTGCTCCCGCACGGGCAAGGATCATTGCGCCCCACCTTCTCATGGCTTCTGACGAAGGGTTCGCGTTTGGGCTTCACAGGCGCGGATTCCTCCGGCCTCTTTCCAACTTCCCTCTCACACTCCTCCTCCAGGGCTTCCTTAAACGATTCGAAGGCTTCACGCCCCAGAATAAGCTTTTCCATAGCCCCCTCCGTTCTGTTTGAAATACTCCGTCAATCCTTCCCGGCTAATCGACCCCACCGGAAATTTCTCCGGGGTATCCATCACCACAAGCCGGCTTACGAAACTTACCGCTTCCTTCGGAACGACCCCGCACGGCTCCCAATCGATGATGAGCCCGTAGTGGTGCTCCGGATGCGGATCCCGCATTCGTTTGACCAGAATCCCATCGATCCTCCAGTCCAGCCATCCGTTCTCGCGTTCGATGGAAAGCAGATGAGGGCCCTTTCGGGTAACACAGCCATTTGCTCTCTGGTGGTGGTCGAGTTCATAGTGGGTACCGCCGTGATGCGTAAACAGCATCTTCTGGTAGTCCACGCCCTTGAACCTGAAATTGCTCTGGTTCATCACCTCCACGATATCCTCCTCGTGAACGTCGTGGTGGTAGCTTTTCAGCCAGAAGGCGAACTTGGCGTTTTCAACCATGTCGATGTTAACCAGCACGGCAAACAGCCCGTCACGGAAGCATTGGGACGAATACAGCATGACACCCGAATAGGGGAATTCAGTATTCCGGGTCCTGTGAAGCCGCAGTTCG
>JBKHBQ010000202.1:0-7098 GCA_046542305.1 Bacteroidales bacterium | reverse complement strand
TGATGGCGTGATCACGGCTTATTATATTTCTGATAATGATAAAAAATTGTAACATGAAAACCGGATTGCGTACTTTTTTGAAATACCTGTCTGCACTTGTGGTTGTCATTGCCTCACAGGTACTGTGTGCCCAGGAGGGAAAGAATACCTATGTGGTGGATGTAGAAAACAGCCGCCTCGACTGGATGTGTGGCAATCATAAGGGCTACATCGATTTGAAGGATGGATATCTTACCCTTTCGGGAAATGAGATCACAGCCGGAAGCTTCACCATCTGCATGGACAGTATTGTTACGCTCGACATCGAGTACGAACTGATGCGTGAAACGCTGAACAATCTGCTGAAATCCGATCATTACTTCGATTCGGAAAAATATCCGCTTTCAAAGTTCACGATCACCAAAAGCCACCTTATCGACGGGAATCGGCATTGTGTTTCTGGCAATCTGCGCATTAAGGATCAATCGCACCCGGTTACTTTTCATGCTGTGGTGGATATCGGAGAGAACCGGCTCAGCGCCGAATCGGAGAAATTTTTCATCGACCGCACCAGGTGGGGCATTACCACCTCATCACTGAGATTTGTGAAAGATAAAGACAGTTTCACTTTCAGCGACGATATCTACTTTGTGGTGCATCTGAAAGCTGAAAAAAAGTAACCGGTTGGCGGCATAATGGAATTTGGGTATTTTTACTGGCTTCCGGTGAAGGAAACCGATGATGAAATGAACAAGTGAAATGCTGAACAAATTCAGGTACATAAGGATCATTCACAGGCTGAAGGCCTTTTACAGGAGGCACCTGATTTTCCATTCGATTTTCGGGAGGGTGATCTTTATCATTACCCTGCTTTCGCTTTTCCTGTTTCTGAGTTTTGGATTTATTTTCCGTTCGGTATACAAAAACCACCTCAATACGGTCATCACACAAAACGGCAATAACATCGGTTCGGTGGTGGAAGGTGCGCTTTACCGTTCGATGCTGATGAACGACAAGCAGCAGTTGCAAAACACCCTGGACCTGATCAAGACCATGCCCGGTATCGACGAGGTAAGCCTTTACAACAGCAAGGATGAACTGGCTTATGCTTCGTTTTCGTACAAGTCGAGTGTGAAGGGCGATGCCGAATGCAAGCATTGCCATGAAAACCTCAGGGAAATGTTTCCGCTGAAGGAAAAAGCATACCGGATCATCAACGAGTACAGTGCCTGCAATGCCAGCGCGAAAAGTAATGCAAAACCCTTCCGGCAACTTATGATCCGGTCGCCGATCCTGAACGACCGAACCTGTAGTGTAAGTTCGTGCCACGCACATAACGAAACCCAGGAGGTGCTGGGTTCGCTCATCATCAAAATGCCGCTCAAAAATATCGACACTGCGGTAGCCCGTTCATCAAAGCGGTTCTTTATCATGGCCGCCATCAGCACCGTGCTGCTGGTACTGATCCTCATCGTATTCACCAGGCGAAAGATCAAGCACCCGCTCAATGCCATTGTTACGGCCAGCGAAGCCGTGGCTGCAGGAAATACGGACATGCGGCTGGAAATCACCCCCGACCTTCTCAACGACATGCGCACGGTATCAATGGCTTTTAACAACATGCTCGATAAACTGAGCAACGCCAATCAGGAATTGAAAAACTGGTCGGATCACCTGGAAGATATGGTGCGTAAAAAATCTGACGAACTCACCAAAATGCAGGGCGAGATGATTCATGTGGAAAAGATGGCTTCACTGGGAAAGCTTTCCTCTTCGGTGGCGCATGAGATCAATAACCCGCTTACCAGCGTGCTCACATTTACCAAGATCGTACACAAACAACTCGAAAAGCAGAATCATGCTGAGCTCAATCTTTCGGTAATAAAATACCTGAACATTATCGAAAGCGAAACCAAACGCTGTGGCGACATTGTAAAAGGACTGCTTGATTTTTCGCGTAAGGACAGACAAAATTTTGAAGTGAAACATCTGCACGACATCCTCACCTATACCCATCACCTGCTGGATCATCAGATGCGTGTGTCGGATATCGAATTCCGCATGGATTTTTCTGCAGAATGCGACCTGGTATTTTGCAACGATAACCAGTTGAAGCAGGCCTGTGTGGCGATCCTGGTGAATGCCTGTGATGCGGTTTCCGGACCGGGAGCCATCACCATCCGCACCGAAAATCCTGATGAGAATCATGTAAAATTCAGCATTTCAGATACAGGCAACGGGATTTCAGAAGAAGACATGAAACACATTTTCGAACCTTTCTTCTCCTCAAAAGAAAAGACCGACAGCCTCGGGTTGGGCCTGGCGATCGTTCATGGGATCGTGCAAAACCACAAAGGAAAAATAATTATCTCATCCGAAATCATGAAGGGAACAACGGTTTCGGTGACATTACCACTAAACAAAAACCAACACACTGCCAATGACAAGGAACATTACGATACTGATTGTTGATGATGAAAGATATGTAAGAGATTCGCTGCACCAGTGGTTTACCGATGACGGATATGAGGTATCCTGTGCCAAAAATGCCCGGGAAGCCCTGTCGATGATGCAGGTGGGCAGTTACGACATTGTGCTTGCCGACATAAAAATGCCGGGAATGGACGGCATTGAGTTGAACCGCAGGATACAAACACTCACCGAAGATGCCGTGGTGATCATCATGACAGCATTCGCTTCGGTGGATACGGCGGTGCAGGCAATGAAAGACGGCGCCTACGACTACATTACCAAACCTTTCGACCCTGAAGATCTTTCGAAGCTGATCAGGAAAATTTCTTACCAGATCCTGAATAAGGTCGAAAAGAAAACCTCGCAGATCAGGGAAATCGATCTGGAAAATACCGATCATGTCATCGGCAACAGCAAGGCCATGTTCGGTGTCCTGAAACGGGTAAAGGCCGCATCAAAATCGAATTCGCCGGTGCTGATTACCGGTGAGAAGGGCACAGGAAAGGAAATGCTGGCAAGGCTTATCCATGCCAATTCCTCCAGAAAATACTTTCCCATGCTATCGGTACATTGTGGAGCCCTTTCCGGCGACCTTGCCCGCAGCGAACTCTTCGGCCACGAAAAGGGCGCCATGCCGGGCGCACTCATCGACCGCAGCGGCCATTTCGAAGAAGCTGACGGGGGAACCGTTTTGCTGGATGAAATCTCTGCTGTGTCCATGGAGATACAGCTAAAGCTGCTGCAGGTGATCGAATCGAAAACTTTCAGCCGCATCGGAGGAAAGCGGGAAATCAATTCCGATTTCAGGCTGATATGTACCACCAAGGAAAACCTGAAGGAACAGGTGCTAAAGCAAAACTTCCGCGAAGATTTGTATTACCGGCTCAACATTGCCAGCATTCACATTCCGCCCCTGCGCGAGCGGCGTGAAGATGTTCCGTTGCTGGTGGATCATTTCATCGAAAAGTATTGCAATACCATGAGCCGCGAAAAGGTAACCATTGCCGAATCCACCTTGAAACAGTTACAGGAATATGACTTTCCGGGAAATATCCGCGAGTTGGAAAATATGATCGAAAGGGCCATTCTGCTCTGCGACGGCCGGGAGATCAGAATGAACGACCTTCCCATCGATGTGGAAGAAAAAGATCACCATTTCGAAAGCCTCGAAGAACACGAAAAAAAACACATCCTCGCCGTGCTGAACGAATATGACTGGAATATTTCAAAATCCGCCCGAACCCTGCAGGTGGACCGCGTAACCCTGTACAATAAAATAAAGAAATACAGGATGGAGCCGGTGAAGTAATGGCCGTAAAAAATATAATGTTGGATGTTGCTGTATAAATTCCAGCCCGGATTCAGCCAATATTAGGAGGTTAAGCCAAACCAGATTCAGGAAAACCTGACTTTTTTATATACGGCCTTTCACAGCGACAGCTACCCCGGCGGCATGCACCCTCAGGAAGCTGACCTGCAATGCAACATCAAATTCAGTAATTTTTTATATTTGCTTTGCGGTATAATCAGCTAAATATCTATCTTTGGCTTTTTAAGCGTGATTTAAGATGCGATAATCTCATTTACTTACTTATCATTATTAAAAATGAAACACTTATTTGGTTTAGGATTAATGGGTTTGCTGATTGTTCTGATCGGCTGTTCCAAGGATTCGGATGATGACCCAAGCCGGCATGAATTAAAACATGGAGAACTTCAAACGATGCTCGACCGGGTGCTTACGGATTACACTGCCATATATCCGGACTATCCCGGCGGGGTGGCCATGCAGGTAATCAGTCAAAACGATTCTTATTTTGTTTCTTCGGGTATGGAACCCGGAACTTCCGAAGGGATCCATTTCAGGGCTGCCAGCAATACCAAAACTTTTACAGCCACGTCCGTTCTGCTGCTTCACCAACAGGGGAAACTGGACGTCCACGCCCTGATCACCGATACCATACCGGGAACCGGTATGCCTTATGTGCCGGATCATGACGATTTTGCCATTCCCTACAAGGATCAGATCACCATCCTTCAGTTGTTGCAGCACAAGGCCGGAGTTTTTGATGTGTCCAACGAATTTGTCCCCGATACTATCTCGGCAGATGTGCCTTACAAGGGCCTTAACTATATCGAGTGGATCCTGGAGCAGGATTATTCCCACACCTTTACCTTCGACGAACTGTTGGCTGTGAATGCTGATTGCGGGCTGTATTATTTCGAACCTGCCACAGGGTACCACTATTCCAATACGGGTTATTCCATCCTGGGAAAGATTATCGAGCGCGTTTCGGGCATGAGTTATTCCGATTTCGTAACCAGCCAGGTCATTGAACCGATGAACCTTACGAACTCCTCAATGCCATGGCAGGGTACCGATCTGCAGATTCCCGAACCCTTTGCCTCGGGTTATATTTTTATGCCCGAGATCATCAACACCACCGAATCCAATATTTCCGCCAATGTGGCTGAGGGCAACCTGATCACCACACCCGGCGATCTGGCGCACTTTCTTCGTTCGCTGGTTAGGGGCGAAGGAGTGCTGAGTGCAGCTACAGTAAACGACCTGATGCTCTCGCCTCTGGTGCCCCCCGACACTGGCACAGATTATACATGCGGAATTTCGTATGCCGAAAACCTGGGCTACGGCCATTCCGGCGCCCATGAAGGATATCTTAGCTTTATGGCAAGCGATCCCGCAACCGATTTCACAGTGGTGGTATTCACCAACACCTGGAATATCGTGAACGGGCTGATGCCCGGAATTGGAGAGCAATTTGAACTTGTGCTTCAGGAATCGGCTTTCACTGCTAAGGAAATTGTGCAAAAGCAGTAGCTGAGTCTTATTGATCGTTCAGGTCAAACACCGGTTTATCTCCTTGTTTTTCCACAACTTTACCGGAGTTGTACCGAAGATGATATGGCGTTGGTAAGGAGACGGGGTAAAGGGGGTAGAATTATTGTGATACTACTTCTGCATATCTCAGGGTTTTGCTTATTGTGCGGTCTCTTACCCGCTGTTTTTGCTCATTCCCGTAACGGGTACGAAAAAACGTATGATTTCCCCTTTATTATTTGATTTCAGTTCGAAAAAGCTATAAATTTACACAGGCAAGTAAAAGGAGAGAGGCGAAGCTATAAACCAAATAAAAATTATCAGAATCTGGGAAAGGAATTCAGGGCCTATAATTCATTAAATATTGTTTGGGTATTCAGATATCATTTAAAAAATTAAAAAAATGAAAAAGAAAAATGTTTTACAATCGGCTGTTCTTGTCGTGCTGGCATTTGTGGCCGGGCTGCTGGTCGGATTGTTTATGATGAATCCCATGACCGACACGGAAGATCTTGCAGGAACCATTGGCAAGGTAGACCGCTACCGGAACGTTAAAGTTACGGAAGATGATATCCGCCTGCGGAATGAACTGGTGGGCGACACGCTCAAACAAGCCCAGTTCGAAAAGTTCCTGATGTTCTACTATTTTCAGGCGGTGAAATCGCAAAACGAACTCGCGCTTGTGCTTGAGAAGACCTCGGCAGTGGAGGATTTTAACGGAATCAACCAAATTTATGCGCCGTCATTGCAAAACTTTATCGCTTACCTCGAAACCGCACAGGCAGATATTCTTCGTGCCGTTAATGCAGTGACCACGCTCGACCGCAACGAGGAAGTTCCCATTATTTCATTTTTGAACGATGCGCAGAATGCCATTCTCAGGATGAAAAATTATCAGGATGTCCTGATCAGTTTCAGGGATGACATTGCAGGTTTTATGGTTTTGCAACCGGAGCACAGCCATGGCGAACTGGAAGATGCCTCCGACCTGCTCGCCCTGAACCTGGCACAGACAGCCGTGGTGACAAAGGATAAGCCGGTGCTGCGTTATCTCGGAAAAACCGAACTGATGAACGACAGATCAGGGGTGGAGGCCCTCAGAAATGAATTGCAGTTCGATTCGTTTTTCAACGATCAGTTTGTGGCTGATATGGAGCAACTGGCTGCTTTGGACCAGGAGCAAATTGGCTTTATCTTCGATAAGGAGCAACTGCAGGATATTGTGCTTGCCGACGCGGATAACCTTAACGTGATCATCCTTGCCGTGGAACTGGCCGTGTTTCTGGATATGGAAAAGATGGGCGTGTGTGACGTGGAAAAAATTGATCTGCAACAATTGGGTAATATGGAAGAACTTGGTCTGGCGGGTGATATGGAACAACTGGGGTTGATTGTCCTGCTCAACAGCATGGAACAACTGGGAACGATCATATTCCTGGATCAGGAGCAAATTGGCGCTGGCCCCACGCTGTAGCCGGTCAATGTAATAAGTTTCCTCAGATAAAATGGGTATGCGTCACCTGATCATTCGTTGTTGCCTGGCGCTTTGGCTTGCACTGTTTCTTGCCGGTAACCTTTCCGCTCAGAAAATCAACCGTTTTATGACGAATGATATGGAATTGCTTTATTTCGGCAAACGCTATTCCTATATCATGCCCCATGTAGTGCGTACCTTTCACAATGCCCTTGGTTTTCATAAAGACCATTGGGATTATGCACAAGATAAAACTTACGTGCTGCTTACCGATTTCGAGGACGACGGGCACGGCGGAGCGATGGTGATGCCCAAAAATACCGTGGTGCTGGGT
>JBKHBQ010000201.1:0-7112 GCA_046542305.1 Bacteroidales bacterium | reverse complement strand
CGATTTGGTTTACGGCACCGCCTCAGGGCCGTTGCAATACTATGTGAATTCCGGCACACCGGAAATTCCATCCTGGCAGGAAAATATAAGCCTGTTCGGCGGTGTGCTCGATGCCGGCGGCGCCAGCAATCCGTTTTTCTATGATTACGACGGCGACGGCGACCTGGACATGTTTTCGGGAAGTTGGCTGGGCGATGTATTGTATTTTGAAAATACCGGCACATCCACCGGACCGGCCTGGCAGGAGAACAGCGAGCCCTTCGAATCGCTCAAACATTCCATCTACAGCGCCGTTACAGTTGGCGATGTGAACGCCGACGGCCATCCGGATGCCATTGTGGGCGACCTGAGCGGCGGACTATTTTACCACCGCAACACCGGCGACGGCTTTGTTTATGAAGCGGAACTACTGCAGGATATCAACCTTGGCGGCTGGGCCTGTCCGCGTCTTGTGGATTTCGACACTGACGGCGACCTGGACATCATCGCCGGAAACGAAGACGGCGACCTGGCCTATATCGAAAACCAGGGTTCGCCCTCCCTTCCCGAATGGGTGGAAATTCCGGGATTCTTCAACGGTGTGGGCGTAAACCATAGTTGCGCGCCGGCCATTTGCGATGTGGATCTGGATGGCGATTTCGACATCCTGTGCGGCAACCTCTCGGGCGAGCTGTATTATTTCGAACAGGATGACGGAATGTGGCTACCCAATCCGGAGATGTTCCAGGGAATTTCCGTTGACCAGAATGCCACACCAGCTTTCGCAGACCTCGACAACGACGGCGACCCCGACCTCACCATCGGCGAATACAACGGGCCTTTCAACTACTACAGCAATCAGTTGATGGTGGCCGGCATTGATCCTTCAACAAACGCTCAGCCTGATGCATCAGTCTTTCCAAATCCGCTTACTGATGAATCGCGTATTGAATTTTCTCTCAAGAACAAGGGCGATGTCAGTGTGCAGGTATTCGATGCCCGTGGGCAGCATGTTTATTCCGTTTTCAGAAAAAATCTGACACCCGGAAAACACAGCGTAGCGTTGAATGCCGAAAGCCTTCCGTCGGGTTTGTATCTGTTCAGGCTCAATCTGGCAGGTGAAACCATGTACCTGAAAGGGGTAAGAAGGTAAGCGATTAAGATGATTTGTTCGAAATAAAGACAGAGGTGGAGGATTGGGGTTTCCCCGGTCCTCTTTCTCACCATTCAGGCATTTTTGTATCACCTGATCGAGGAATTGCACCGGTACAAACCGGATCCTCTTCGTTCATCTTAAATCAAAACTACCCATCCACGCCTTTTATCTGCCCGCCGCACAAATCTAAAGTCACCAATCGTTAATCGTTCAGCTAAAATCCAAACTACCCATCCACGCCTTTTATCTGCCTCCACAAATCAAAATCACCATTCTTTAATCCTCTGCCCGAATGAGTGCCTTCGCGAAACATTTCCCCATTATTTGTGACATTATTCCACACTTTTCAATTGAAAATCTGAGGATTAACTGTTTAAAGGGTTTCTGTGATCTGGCATAAATTTTTTACGGGTTCAGGTTCAAACATAAAAAAGGGAATTATTATGGGTTTAAATTTCGAAAAATTTGCACAGGAAGGAAATGTGTTTGTAAAAAATCTGGCCGCCAACCTTGGCCATCCGGAAGAAACAGCCCGCACCGGCATATTGCTGCGTGCGGTACTGCATACCCTTCGTGATCGGCTGCAGATCGGCGAATCACTGGATTTTTTATCACAACTGCCAATGTGCCTCAAGGCCGTGTACGTTGACAACTGGAAAACCATCAAAACCAGCAACATCGAAACCGTGGAGGAATTTACGGATGAAGTGAAACGCCGCCAGGATGAATACGGCGAAATGAAATTTTCGTGGAGCAAGTCTACACGCGAACTGACGGCCATTGTTCTGAAAGAACTGGGCACCTATATCTCGGCAGGCGAAGCAGGTCACGTAATCTCACAAATGCCGAAAGAGCTCAAATCGCTGTTTGAAGAAAGCATGAAGTAATGATCAGGCATCCCGCGGGAATGCACTTCCTGCGGGGTTGCTTCTCTTTCGGAAAAAATTAACCCGGAGCAGCCGGTCGCAGAATTTCATGGACAAATTTCCGGCCGCCGTGTATCAAAATCCTCACATCCTGTTTTCATACGCTAAAGCAGGCAAAAGCCCCCGGCATGTAAAAAGCTTCAACCATATTTTCTTTCTACCTTGCTGAAAAAGAAGAAGCCACAGCCATATCATTACATGAAAATCCGGCTGGAGAAACTATATCCGGCCTCCTGCCTTCCTGCAAAAATCTGTCCTTCCGCTGAAGGTATGGTTCTTGTCCACATGGAGCGGCGGGCGGTAACCCGCTTTAATCGGTACAACTAAACCTAAATACATGAAGAAGCAATATAAAACTTTAACTACCCCGGATCTTCAGCAGAAATTGGCGGATGAGACAACAACCCTGATCGATGTGCGGCCGGTAGAGGCATACAACGGCTGGCGGCTCAGGGATGAGAAGCGGGGCGGTCATATTCCCGGTGCACGCAGCCTGCCTGTAAAGTGGACCAACTACCTCGACTGGATCGAGATCGTCCGTTCCAAGGGAATTATGCCTGAGGAGACATTGGTGATCTACGGATATACGCCGGGAGACGCCATTGAGGTAGCCAACTTCTTCCAAACGGCAGGTTACGATGATATCAGCCTGTATCATCATTTTACAGAAGAATGGAGCGCCAATCCTGACCTGCCTCTGGAAAAGCTTTCAAGATACAGGCACCTGGTAAGCGCCGGATGGGTAAAGACCCTGCTGGACGGCGGCAGGCCTGCAGAATACCATCACGACCGGTTTGTGATCTGTCATGCGCATTATCAGAATCCTGAAGATTACAAAAAAGGACATATTCCCGGTGCCATCAGCCTCGACACCAACCGGCTGGAATCGCCGGAGACGTGGAACCGGCGGCAGTCGGAGGAGATTCGGCGCACGCTCGAGTCGCTGGGCATTACGGCAGATACCACGGTGGTGCTGTACGGCAGGTTTTCGTTTCCGAAAAACGACGATCCCTTTCCCGGCAGCAGTGCCGGACATCTGGGATCGATCCGCTGCGCGTTCATCATGATGTACGCGGGCGTGAAGGATGTCCGCATTTTAAATGGAGGTGTGCAATCCTGGATTGATGCCGGATATGAACTCACCACGGAAGAAACCCTGCCGCAACCCGTAAGGGATTTCGGTGTGGAGATCCCGCAGAATCCGCACCTGGTGGTGGATGTTCCGGAGGCGAAGGAAATGCTGGCGGCCGACGACGCCGAGCTGGTGTGTGTGCGTAGCTGGCCCGAATACATCGGCGAGGTGAGCGGCTACAACTATATCGAAAAAAAAGGACGCATCCCCGGCGCCGTTTTTGGCAATTGCGGCACCGATGCCTATCACATGGAGAATTACAGGAACCTCGACCACACCACCCGCGAGTATCACGAGATCGAAGAAAACTGGAAGGAAGCGGGCATTGTACCTGATAAGCATCTGGCTTTTTACTGCGGCACCGGCTGGCGCGGCAGCGAAGCGTGGCTCAATGCCTGGCTGATGGGCTGGCCCAGGGTATCGGTGTTCGACGGCGGCTGGTTCGAATGGAGCAGCGATCCGGCGAATCCTTACGAAACCGGAGTGCCTGCTGAATTAGTATTAACTGAAAAATAAACATCATGGAAACGATGAACCCCCGGGCGCAGGTAAGCCTGAAAAATTTCCTTCCCCAAACCGGGAAGGAAATCCTGCAGCAGGAGATCCTCGAAGGTCTGGGCGGGAAGCAAAAGCGCCTGAACAGCAAGTTTTTTTATGATGCGCGGGGCTCGGAGCTGTTCGAAAAGATCACCGCACTTCCCGAATATTACCCCACCCGTACCGAAAAATCGATCATCCATAAAGTGGCGCCACAGGTGATGAACCGGCTCAACGGGCATGCCATTATCGAACTTGGCAGCGGCGACTGCAGCAAGATCAGCCTGCTACTAAAGGGCAGGGATGGCGGTGTTTACGACGGGGTACACTACCTGCCCGTCGATTTCAGCCCCGCCGCGCTGGAAAAGGCGGCCGGAATCCTTACCACGAATTTTGACGGGCTGAACATCAGTGCCATTGCAGCCGATTTCACCTCACAGCTTCACCTGATCCCACGCAATGGTTCTGCGCTGATCTGCTTTTTCGGCAGCACCCTCGGGAACCTCGAACAAGCGGATGCCTCCGGCATGCTGGAAAAAATCAGCAGCTTTATGGGCAAAGGCGATTTCCTGCTGCTTGGCCTCGACATGGTGAAACCCGTAAACATCCTGCTCGACGCTTACAACGACAGCCAGGGGGTGACGGCCGCTTTCAATAAAAATATCCTCAGGGTGGTGAATGCCATTGCCGGATTGGATTTCGACGAAAGCCGGTTTGTGCACCGGGCCATATATAATGCTGAAAAGCAACGTATCGAGATGCATTTGGTTGCCGGCGAAAATATGGAAGTTCGATCAGATTTAACGGATGAGCCGGTCAGGTTCACCAAAGGCGAAACGATCCACACAGAGAATTCGCATAAATACAGTCCTGCCGGAATCCGGCGCCTGGCCGCTGAGGCCGGGCTGCAAATCCGCAAAGTTCACCACGATCCGCAGAAATGGTTTGCGTTGGTGGAAATGGCTAAGTAGGAATACAGGGCCGGTGCGGCTAAATCTGATTCATGCCTTTGTGCCACCAAGGCACCCATACATCAGGGTTCACGAAGGGCTTTGTGAAGACTTGGAGCCTTTGTGGTTTTCTGGCAGCAACCGGTTTTAATCCATTCCAAAGTTTTTAACCTGCCCTTTCAGGGCGGAGGAAACCATATTTTCCTATCTTGCCGACCCTGCCAGAACCCATACTTATCCGCCAGCCAGATGAGGGTGGCCATATTGCCGCACCCCGCAGCAAATCTATTCGCTCGATGCACTCGAACCCGGAAGGGCGTATTTCGTGAGGCTCGACAGCCCGGTATCCCTTGTCTGGCCGGAGTGCGACAAATCATTCGCACCGCCTGTCAATGCTGTTCCCTTGCAACCCGCCGGCCCCTGGGAACTGCTGGCACCCACGCCCGTATCACACCTGATTGCAATACCTGAAGCGGTGGGTGATCTGCATTTTGTTGGGGGTGATGTTATCGGCGTATTCGATGTTGAGGGAATGTGTTGCGGATGGGCTGCTTATTCAGATGGAAACACCGTGATCACAGCCTTTGCCGACGACGAAACGACTTCGGAAAAGGATGGGTTTGCCGAAGGCGAAGAAATGACCCTTCGATGGTATCGAACTAAAAGGCATGAGGAAACCTGCCTGGGAGCTTTTTATGCCGAAGGATCAGGATATTTTACCGCCCATGGCTTATCGGTGATCTCCGCCCTCGAAACGGTGTCAGGCACGGGTGAGCATGGTTACACGGATCTCGTCACCGTTTATCCCACTCCTGCCCGCGACAGGATCTTTATCAAAGGGCTGAACGGATTTGCAAGTTATGAACTCATCTCACAGTGTGGCAGGATAGTTTCCGTGGGAAATTATCTGCAGCATTGCGGAATTGATATTACACATTTAAATGCAGGATTATACTCCATCAGGATTATCGAAAAAGGGCGTACGGTTGCACGCAAAGTGCTGATCAATTGATCCCGCTTTTACTTGGCCCCGGGGCCGCTCCATTCTGGGGCGGCCCTTTTTTCCTTCTTACGCCTGCACGCCCGCAATCACGCGCTGCCAGTCGAAGGCCGGGCTGATGTCTTCCTTGCCCTCGTTGCGGTAGTTTACATGACTTACAATGCCGCCGAAGTTCACCACCCGTTCGTGGGCTTCAAAGCGCACTGCCTCATCCATAAACTTGCGTTGGATGTTGTAGCGCGCCGTCAGGTAGCGCAGCAACACGATCAGGCTGCGGTACTGGGCGTCGGTGTAGGTGGCGTAATATTCGAAACGCCGGTAGGGTGAAGAAATAAAGTGACTGTTTTCATCAGGGTTGCAGTACACATCGTTGGCGTAATACGTGTGCATTTGGTTGCCCACGCGCTTCAGTCCGCCGATGTTCGAAATTTCGATGCCGACGGTGGCCTTGCTGCGGATGGTATTGCCGCCCACGGCGCCCTTCCCGAGGTGGTACGACCAGTAAGCCGAAGGGAACAGGTTGTAAATGGTGCCGTTGCGCCCGATTACAAAGGGCACGCTCACGTGGTTGTCGGGGGTGGTGAGGGTGGCGATGTCGCCCTTCAGGTAGCCCAGGGTATAGTGCAGCACGATCTGGTCCTTGGGCGCCCGTTCCTCGTAGTAAAACGATTTGTCGCCCGATTCCGGGTCGAGTTTTACATAAGGCATAGATGCGGATTCGCCGGGAATATCGATGCTGTGGCGCGTCATGCGGAAGCGCTTGCCGTGGCTGTCGGTGCCCCGTTCGTCAAAATCCGCCTCGTGGGTTTCTATCTTGTCAGGCCTCATATGTTTTTCGTTTGTAATAAATTAACGCGTAAAAATAACCCGCCCCGCAAGCGAAAACAAGTGATTTGAAGGAATTAACAGGAATTTGTGATTTGTTCTCCTTGCTTACTGTTGATTTGCCTTTTCAACTCCCTGAGGCTCCATGAGTCTCTGATACATTCAATTTCATAGAAGGTGCGTTTAAGGGGTTCGTCAATACCAAGAAGCAGTTCTATATGAGTGTATGAGAGTTGTGAAAGGATTTTATCTCCGGGAACAAATAACCCGGATTTGAATTGTGGGGTCGGCGACCCCACAATTTGTGAACCAGGTAATAGTGGGGCCAATGCCCCCACTTTTTCCAGGTTTGGTAAAATGGGGGTCAGTGACCCCCAAATTTCAATTTGCTCAAAAATGGGAAGTACTGACCCCCAGCACCGGCATCCTGATGTCGTCACACGCAGGTGTGAATTGCTTTCGAATTGTATCTTTGAAATATTGAACACAGCTTTTCTTTAATTCAAATATTTAACGTAATGGTTGTGAATTGCTTTCAGATTGTATCTTTGAAATATTGAACACAGCCTGTGTTTTTCATTTGGTTGAATGTGTTGGGTTGTGAATT
>JBKHBQ010000007.1:0-32288 GCA_046542305.1 Bacteroidales bacterium | reverse complement strand
CACCATGGAATTGTTCGAACGCTGGGCCTGGTACGGCATGTTTATGCTGCTGGCGCTGTACCTTACGGGATCAAAAGACACGGGAGCGCTGGGCTTCACCCAGGAACAGAAAGGTTACCTGATGGGGCCCGTGGTGGCCATCCTGTATTTTCTGCCGCTGATCACCGGCGCCATTGCCGACCGCTACGGGTATAAACGGGTGCTGATCATTTCCTACCTGATCTTATCGGTGGGATATTTCCTGATGGGAATGTTCAAAAGCTATGCCTCGATGTATGTGGTATTCCTGTTTGTGGCCGTTGGCGCTGCACTGTTCAAGCCGATCATTTCGGCCATCATTGCCAAAACCACCGACGACGAAACCTCCTCCATCGGCTTCGGCATTTTTTACATGATGGTGAATATCGGCGCATTTATCGGTCCGGTGGTGGCCAGCAAAATGCGCGGCTTCGACTGGCAATATGTTTTCATCACATCTTCAGTGATCATCCTGGTCAACCTGATCATCGTGTTGTTTGTTTTTAAGGAACCTCCGCGGGTAAAAAGCGATGAGCCGCTGGGGAAATCCATCCTTACCATCCTGAAAAATATCTGGGTGGCAGTGAGCGACCTGAAGCTGCTGCTGTTTTTGATCATCATCATCGGTTTCTGGGCGATGTACAACCAGCTATTTTACACGCTGCCGGTTTTTATCGATCAATGGATGGATACTTCGCTGCTGTACAATTCGCTTCACGACCTGTCGCCGGGGCTGGCACGCGCCATCGGCACCGACGAGGGCACCATTGCACCGGAGCTGCTGACCAATATCGATGCGCTGTACATCATCATTTTCCAGGTGTTTGTATCGGCATTCGTCATGAAATACAAGCCGCTAAATGCGATGATGTCGGGTATCCTGGTAAATGCCATCGGGCTGGCGCTGACTTTTTACACCAACAATCCGTTTTTCCTTTTCCTGTCGATCCTTATCTTCGGCCTCGGTGAAATGGCCAGTTCGCCGAAAATCACCGAATACATCGGTAAAATCGCGCCGCCTGAGAAGGTAGCTCTTTATATGGGTGCCTCTTTCCTGCCCATGGCAGGCGGAAATTTCTTTGCCGGCATTCTGTCCGGTGACGTTTACGGCAGCATGTCCGACAAAACCAATCTGCTGCAAAGGGAAATGGAATCCCGGGGATACGACATGCCTGCGATATCGGATACCTTTACCCAAAACGATTTTTATGCCCGGGCGGCCGAACTGATGAATATGACACAAAAAGAGATGACCACTTACCTATGGAATACATATCACCCGGGGGATATCTGGATGGTATTTGCAGGAATTGGTCTGGGCACGGTGATCCTGCTGTACCTGTACGACAGATTAATTTTGAAAACCGTATAAAGCTTATTCATGAACCGTATCATTTTTTCGCTGCTGAGGCAATTGCTTTTTTGGCTGCTGTTTTTCGCCCTTGCACGATTTATTTTTATGATGCACTACCTGCATCTTTTCAGGGTAAGCGGTGCCGGATGGGGCGAAGTTATTTCGCTCTTTTACCATGCACTGCCGCTCGATGTGGCAACAGCAGGATATTTTCTGATGTTTCCCTTTGTGCTGCTGATGGTGCAATCATTCGTAAAGCTGCCGGTTTTGAATACGGTCAACAAAATATACACGGGTTTCATTATCCTGTTCTATACCCTGATCACCACCGGCGAAATGGGGATCTACGGCGAATGGAAAACAAAGCTCAACATCAAGGCCCTGCGATACCTGCAGAATCCTTCGGAGGTTTACGATTCGGCTGAAACAGGGAGTTTTTTCCTTTTGTTGCTGACTACCATCGGATTATTTGCCCTTGGATATTGGGCCTATACCCGTTTGTTTTTTCTGGAAATCAAAAAACCGGCCCGCAACAAATGGCTGGCAATTCCCGTACTGATCATCACCCTTGGCCTATTTCCCCTGGCAATGCGCGGCGGTCTTCAGGAAATTCCCATCAACCAAAGCCAATCATATTTTTCGCCACATATCATCCTTAACCAAACTGCGACGAACAATGCTTTCAACATCGCCATCAGCCTGATTGAAAATACCAAAAGCATGACGGACAATCCCTACAAGTTTTACGATCCGGCTATCGCAAAAAAAACGGTGGAAAATATTTATAAATCGGAAAAGGATACAACGGTCAGTATTTTAAATACAAGCCGCCCGAACATTGTTCTGCTGATCCTGGAAAGCTGGTCGGCGGATTTGATCGAAAGCCTTGGCGGCGAGCCCGGCATCACGCCGGAATTCCGGCAACTGGAAGAAGAAGGGATTCTGTTTACAGGGATGTTGTCGACAGGCTCACGGTCTGAACAGGGTATGGCGGCCATCTTCAGCGGGTTTCCGGCGCATGCGCTCACTTCCATTACCGTGCAGCCCGACAAATTCATTCATCTGCCAACCATCACCCGTGAACTGAATGAGCTCGGCTACCATTCTTCGTTTTACTTTGGCGGGCAGTTGATTTATGGAAATATCAAGAGCTACATCCTTTATAACGAATTCGACCGCGTAAGGGAAGGCGCCGACTTTGATGATTCGCTGCCCCGCGGAAAGCTGGGCATCCACGATGAATACACGATGGCAAAGGTGATCAACGATATGAATACCGAAAAAGAACCGTTTTTCACGGCGCTATTCACCCTCAGTTCGCACTCACCCTACGACCAGCCCATGAGGGAGGTGTTCGACTGGGGCGACAATGAACGCCGCTACATCAACTCGGCCTACTACACCGATAGCTGCCTGGGCGTTTTTATGCGGGAAGCACGAAAATACGACTGGTACGACAACACCCTTTTTGTGATGGTGGCCGATCACAGCCACAACTCCTACCGCAACTGGCCCTTTGCCAGCATCGAATACCACCGCATCCCGATGCTGTGGTACGGTGAAGTGATAAAACCGGAATACCGTGGCTCACAAAATTACCAACCCGGTTCGCAGGTAGATCTTTCGGCCAGCCTGCTGGTGCAACTGAATTTGCCACATGAAGAGTTTCACTGGAGCCGAAACCTTTTCAATCCATATTCGCCGAGGTTCAGGTATTTCGGCTATGAAAACGGGCTGATCTGGGAAGAAGGCTCCGCGTCATTTTGTTATGATTGCGATCACAAAACAATTTTTTGGAAAAAACCTGCAAAGGATTTCGATGGTCAGGTGATCCAAAACGGCATGTCGTACCTACAGGTGCTGTTTCAGGAATATTTTGATTATTGATGAGGTAAAGTTCATAAAGTGCCTAAAGTGAGCTAAAGTGCCTAAAGTACTTGCGCGAGCCATAGGGCCGGAGGCCCGAAAGTATGGTAGCTGCATCAGTGGGAAGAGATTTTTAAAGCTGCGTAGCTGCGACAGACTTTACGCAGCGAATCTGCCACCAAACATAATTCAACTATAACCAATAACGAATTACCAATAACTTCTTTCTAATAGTATCTTCCCGGCTTCAGAAATTTCTTCACGTAATCTTCCACACCGTCCTCCAGCGTGGTGAAGTGTTTATCATAACCGTATTTGCGTACTTTATCCATGTCGGCTTCGGTGAAGTACTGGTACTTGTCGCGGATATCGGCGGGTGTATCGATATATTCTATTTCAGGTTTCAAATCAAGCGCCCGGAATGTAGATTCGGCCAGATGTCGGAAAGTGCGGGCTTTTCCGGTACCCAGATTATACAATCCCGGCTCGCCCTGGTTTTTCATAAAATAAACCAGCACATTCACTACATCCTTCACGTAGATGAAATCGCGCATCTGCTGTCCATCTTCAAAATCGGGATGATGTGAGCGGAACAGCTTCATTTTTCCTGTTTTAAGAATTTGTTTATAGGTATGAAAAACCACCGAGGCCATGCGTCCCTTGTGGTATTCGTTGGGGCCGTAAACATTGAAAAACTTAAACCCGGCCCAGAATGGCGGGGCGGCATCCTGATGCAGCACCCACTTGTCGAATTCGTTTTTTGATTCGCCATAGGGGTTTAACGGTTTTAGCTTTTCCACTATATGGTGATCATCCTTATAGCCGAGTTCACCGAGTCCATAGGTGGCAGCAGATGAAGCATAGATCAGCGGGATATCGTAATCGGTACATTTTTCCCAGATCATTTTGCTGTAGTTGAGGTTGAGTTCGTTCAACACCTCTTTATCGAATTCGGCCGTATCGGTTCTTGCCCCTATGTGAAAGATGAACTCCACTTTGTGGTGGTTCTTACCGAGCCATCCGGCAAAATCCTTCCTGTTTACCTGTTCGATGGTAGTTTTCCCTGCCAAATTTCTGTTTTTTTCCGGGTTGGAAAAATCATCTGCAACCACCACATCGATATGTCCCAGCAGGTTTAACTTCGAGGTGAGCACGCTTCCGATGAATCCTGCGGCTCCGGTTACCACGATCATAATTTTTGTTTTAGTTTATTAATTAATTGGAATGCATGTACTTTTCCGCTTCCCGGACAAACCTCCCTGCCAGCGGCCCGGACAATTCCGGAAAGGAATCCAGCCTTTCGGGATGCCACTGTACACCCAACAGCCAGCCATTGTTGAGGGTATCGTGCCAGCCTACCGATTCAATCACCCCGTCCTCGCCTGTTGCCAGCACCCTTAACTGCCCCGCCAGCCTGTCGACAGCCTGATGATGGTTGGTATTGACCACACCTTCGCGTATACCCGAGATCTGTTGGAGCAATCCGCCCGGAATCAGCCTGACACGGTGGTAGCAGTTTTCCCAATCCTCACAGCGGTGAAGCACAGCAGTGTTCAAATCCGACGGGATATCCACATACAATGTTCCGCCCAGTGCTACATTCAGGATTTGCTGACCGCGGCAAATGCCCATCACCGGCATTTTTCTTTCCAGCGCCATTTCAATCAGCCCGAACTCCAGCGAATCGCGGTACAGATCGAAGGCTCCGCAACGCGCTGTATCAGCTTCCTGCCCGTACCTGCCGGGGTAAACATCTTTGCCGCCGGTGAGCAGCAGCCCTGAACATTCCCGGAAGATAATTTCCACCGAATCCTTTGGCAGGTCATACATCACGATATAATCCGCTTCAGGGTTTGCCTGACGCAACCAGCGGATATAATGGTTCTGATTGTAATCCCCGGAAATTTTTGAAACGGCAATCTTCAGGCGTTCCGATTCCTGACCACACGACATCGACAACAGCAGGGAAAGCAGGAAAATGAGCCGAAAAATACCTGATCGTTTCATGCACAAATTTATTTCTCCTGCCAAAAGTAATGAATTTTGCCAAGGCATGGCCGTCACCATCCGGATCAGAAGTATTGGCGCGGATGGAATTCGTGCGTAAGGTTTTTGTATGCTTCCGTAAATTTCCCTTCGGCATTTCGCAAAGTAATGCGATCAATATAAACCTCGGGACAATCCTCCCGCGAAAGCTCCAGCACCACCCTGTTGGAGAGTTTCCCCTCTTTTGGCACCACAATCAGTTTGCGGCACAGGAATAGCCCGTATTTTCCGGTATCGGCCAGCACCAGTTTCGATTCAGCCACCGGCAGGATCACGCACAGCCTGCCCTTCTCTTTCAGCAGGCCGGTCGCGAATTTAAGGAAATCGCACAGGGAAAGCTGCACATTGTGCTTGGCCAGGCTCAGGTTTTCGCTGGCCGACAACATGCTGTTCTGGAAAAACGGCGGATTGCTCACGATCAGGTCATAGGTTTTTGACGGATTGCCTGCGAATTGTTCCAGTGAGCTGTGGATGGCCATCAGGCGGGATGGCCAGGGCGACGAATTAAAATTTTCCGCGGCTTCCTCCACGGAGGGTTGGTGCACATCGATGGCATCGATAAATGCCCTGCTGCGCTGCGCCAGCATCAGCGAAATGATGCCGCTGCCACAGCCTATATCCAATGCTGACTGATCTTCGTCCTTTACTTTTACCCAGGCTCCCAGCATAAAGGCATCGGTACCCACTTTCATGGTGGAACGGTGATGGGAAAGCTTAAATTTTTGGAATTGAAAAAAAGAACCGGTTTGATTCATTTGATAAAAAATCTATTCATCAAGATATAATTCGATCAGGCCTTCCGGCAGATCGAAGTAAATTTCTTTTTTTTGCAGATCCAACGACAGCAAAAATGCTTCGACAAGCGGGATCAGAACTTCTTTTTCCCGGTAGCTGATCATGATCAGATCCTGTTCGGGGGCTTGGATGATGTCCTCGATCTTGCCCAGTTTGCCATAGGTTTTATCGATCACCTCAAATCCGATGATATCCTCATAATAAATCCGTTCCTCATCCTCCCGCGCGTCGTTGTTTTTCAGAAATACCCTGCAATCAACAAAGCGCTGGGCGATTTCAGGATCATGATAATCCTCCAGCAGAACCAGGTATACATCTGCCGTTTTTGGCCTTACCGATTCCACGGCAAAAGGCACAAGGCCGCCTTGCAGTTCGATGAAAAGCCACGGCGCATCTTCAATTTGTGAAGGTTCGCCGGCATCTGCCCGGATGCTCAGTTCGGCAGTTTTCCGGTTGCACTTAATGATGCTGCCCAGGTGAAAATAATCCCGATAGTCCATATTGCAAAAAACCGGAGAAGATTTTTTATTTCATCTTCTCCGGTTTATGAATTTAGTGTTTCGATCTTCGCTAAGCTTTAAAGAAAAAGTCAGGCTTTTTCTTCGGTTTTCTCCACTCCGGCTTCCGCTTTTGTTTCTTCGGCGGCATCCGTTTCCTGTTCACCATCCTCTTTTTTCTGTGCTTGTTTTACCTGCGCTTCAACTTCGGCAGCGCGACGCCTGGCGAGTTCAGCCTGGCGTTCTTCGTTGATCTTGCGTTCGGCCTCGATGCGCTGTTTTTCAAGTGCACGTTCCTTATTTTCAATGTCTTTGGCAGCATTTTCAACCTTGGCCGTTTTGGCTTCGAGCCATTCCTGGAATTTCAGTTTAGCCTGATCTTCGGTAAGCGCACCTTTTTTTACACCTTTCAACAGGTGATTCCAGTACATTACGCCTTTAAATGAAAGGATGGAACGTACGGTGTCGGTGGGTTGGGCGCCGTTCTGCAGCCAGTTTACAGCCTTTTCGAAATCAAGGTTGATTTCTGCCGGCTTCGAAATTGGATTGTAGGTGCCAATTTTTTCAATAAATCTGCCGTCTCGTGGTGCCCGACCATCCGCAATTACAATGTGATAAAAAGGGCGACCCTTTTTACCATGTCTCTGCAATCTGATTTTTGTTGGCATTTTGTTTTTAAATTTTAATTAAAAATTGTCCCAAAATTTTGGCGTGCAAAGATCGTACTTTTTTCGGATTAAAAAAATATATATGAAAAAAGTTCAGAACCACCCGCCATTAAAGGTTTAGTGTTGATGTCCGCCTTCGCCATGCACATGCCCGTGATCGATTTCTTCCTTTGAAGCTTCACGTACATCGGTTACTTCCACATCGAAGTTCAATACGCGGCCGGCCAGGGGGTGGTTGGCATCGAGCACAATATCATCGCCCTTAATGTCGATCACGGTGAGCAATTGCGTTCCCTCATCGAACTGGGCCTGAAACTGCATACCTTTCTGAATATTCTGCGGATCGTCGAACTTAGACCTGTCCATGGTGTATACCATTTCCTTGTTATGCTTGCCATAGGCCTTTTCCGGTTGTACCGTTACAGTGAGATTATCCTCAGGCTGCTTGCCTTCCAGGGCTTCTTCCAGGCCGGGAATAATGTTGCCGTGCCCGTGAAGGTACTGTAGAGGCTCCCGGTTTACCGATGAATCGAGCACATTGCCGCTGTTATCTTTTAGTGTGTAATGGATGCCTACAACTTTGTCTTTACCAATTTTCATAACAGATGTTTTTTGTTCATAAAAAAAAATGAAATATTCAACCAACGAATATTTCATCATGCCTATAAAAAATTCACTGAAAAACATTAATTAATTGCAAAGGAACCACTTATTTCGCAACTAAAAAAATGAGCCGGGGATTTTTTAGAAAAAATAAGAAACAAACTATTGCCTTTCAATTATAAACTTCTTCCGGAGAATACGATCGTCTGTTTTGATTTCCAGGAAATAGGCTCCTTCGCTCAGGTCGCTGACATTCAGCGCAAGAAATCGTTCGCCGCCGAAATCAGCAGAAAAATCCCTTATGCAGGCGCCACTGAGGTTCATGATCCGTATACCGGCTGTTCCGGTGATGCTTTCGTTTAATTTAAGTTCAAGGTTTGTGCTGGCAGGATTCGGGAAAAGCAGCAGGTTGCCGGCTGCAATTTCCCCTACCGAAATGGCATTCGAACAAACGACATCAAAATCGTAACGTTTGAAATTGTGTTTTGTAGCCGTAACGTGAAGGGTATCGCCCAGTTCATGCGCAGGCAGATCGAAGATGAGGGTTTCGCCCGTGGATTTCTCCACCCCGACGATTTCACCGTTCATCGTAAGTGCCACTATAGCGCCCGCATCGGCCGCCACCCCGAAATTAATCTGTTCTACACTGATATAGCTTCCATGGTAAACCGACAGATCCTGCGGCATTTCATCGAACAGCACTGAATATGGTTCGCCGAGAAATCCGAATAAATGATAGAAGCTTTCCTTGATCTGCGGATTAATGGGAAAGGCGTTGGTTTCGAGGAAATATTTCCCGTAGGCCAGTGCAGCTGCCGGCCGGATAAAATCCTGGGGCTGAGGCTGCGGATATGCGGGGTAAAAATCGTCCCACAACCCGTCGAAGATTCCCACGGTAAACCAGCCGGAGCCAATGGTATGGATCACCTCCGAGGCTGCAATGGTACCGATGCCACCATGCTCATACTTGAGGTAGGCTTCGGCAAAACAATCTGTAGGGCCGTTGTTGAAGTCGCCATTAAACGAGCAAATCGAGATCATGACAGAGGGCAGGGCATTCTCCAGGCCGGCCAGATGGCTGGTAAAGTAGGTTGGGTTAGTCCATCCGGTTTGCAACCCGTGCGCAGAAGAAAAGACCGTCATTGCACCGGCGTTGATGGCGTTGTTGATTCCGGCAGCCGTACCATTTACATAATTCATCAGGTATGAAGGATCTTCGGGCAAATATCCCAGACCGCCGGGGCCGAAAGCTGCAAATAGTTCTTCATCAGGCCACTCCCAGTTTTGGGTATCTCCGTGATACTGGCGCTCCGGCTCCTTTCCCGTTTGCGTTTCGTACCAGCCATTCACGATTTCTGCAATCATCCAGTTAACTGCCAAAGGATTTCCATGTTCAGTAACAGCAAGCGGATGCTGGTAATAATGATCATCAGCGGGTGGATTTGTTTCGAAGGCAATCAAACGGTCGATATATCTGTTGAGCTCGGTTTGGGCATTCACCGGTAGCCGGCCGAGGATCAAATCCGGGAGGTCATCACCGTCAACATCTGCATACACATTATCCGAGATGCAATAATTTTCCCACACTGGCACCCCAATCAGGTTTGCGTCGCCTACCAGCAGTATGGCAGACGGCGGTGTAATCCAGTTATTATAGGCGTTGTCGATGTAGTTTTCGATGTCGGCAGCAGAGGTTCCGGTTTCGGAAGTACCTGCGAGCACAGTGCTGATGCCCTGCTGAAATCTGTAGGTTTTCAATTCGTTGAGCTGTGGCAGGAAAATATCATGTGCAATAATCAGGTATTCGGCACCCTCATCATTCATTTCAGCAAAGCTGTTCTTAGGCGGATTCAGCACCAACTGTGAGATCAGACCATCCCACAGCCGGGAACGGCATTTAGTTTCCGTCACCTGATCTTCGCCGGTGGTAAAGCGGACTTCCACCTCAAGATCTGTAATGTTGACGGCTTTTTGATGATCTGATCCGATAGCCGGATTAAAAACCAGTTGCAGCACTGGGTGGTTGCGAATGCGAACAATCCGGTCCGATTTCAGGAACGCACGGCCAAGCCATGGCGAATCGATGTAGCAATCCCTATAGGCTATTCTGGTTACAGCCACGGTGGCCGAATCGGAGCCGAAGGGCAGCAGGATGTTGCATACAGGGTATATATCCGGAGAGATTTTCTCCGTAAACCGGCAGGCAAATTCAATTTTCCGGTCGCTTTCATCCAGCACCTCAAATTGGTATGGAAGGCTGCTTTGCGCGTGAAGCGTAAAAACCGGCCGGATCATTAAAAACAAAATCACAATGTTTAATCTGATAAACATGGTGAAGGGAAATGCGATGGCAGGCATGTTGATACATTTTTTTACATTTGCATCAAATATAATAAAAATCAAGATATGATGAAGAAATTTCTGATCCTGCTTTTTGCCCTGGGCCTGATGGTCTGGTCGGGCTGCAGTAAAGACGATGACGAAGACGAACTGAAGGCTGCATTTACCTGGCAACTAACCGACAATCCGGGCGAAGTGGCCTTTACCAACATCAGTTCCAACGCACAGACCTTCGAGTGGAATTTTGGCGACGGCTTTTCATCTACAGCACAGAACCCGTCGCATGTGTACGACGAAAACGACAGTTATATCGTAACGCTGAAAGCTTTTGGCGACGGGGTGACTTCGATACAGGATACGGTGATCGTGAATAACATACCGTAAGGTTGAATATAACAAAAAAGCCGCCGCTGGAGTACCAGCGGCGGCTTTTTTATTTTAATGCATCCGGCTATGCCGTTCAGCGTGTTTTATAATCCCAGATCCTTGATCACCTTGTCGATGCGTTCATCCAGTTTTTTACCCGTTTCGTAAAACTGATCCTTGCTTTTCAGTTCATCCTTCACACCAAAATAAAACTTGATCTTGGGCTCGGTGCCCGACGGGCGCATGCTGATTTTGGAACCGTCGGCCGTAAAGAACTGAAGCACGTTGGATTTGGGCAGGTTGATCTTTTTTGTTTTGCCGCTTTTCACATCGGTTTCTTTGCTTTCCTGGTAATCCTTTATGGCGATCACCTCCGAATTGTTGATATTTTTCGGCGGATTGCTTCTGAAGCCGGCCATCATCTTTTGAATTTCTTCGGCGCCGGCCTTTCCCTTTTTGGTGATCGAAACCAGCCGTTCCTTGTAGTAACCGAATTCGAGGTAGATGTCGATCAGGATATCGAAGAAAGTTTTGCGCTGGTTGGCAGCCCAGGCGGCCACTTCGGCAATAATGGCACAGGAAGCCACCGCATCCTTATCCCTCACAAAATCGCCGATCATATAGCCATAGCTTTCCTCGCCACCGGCAATAAAAGTTTTTTTCCCTTCATTTTTGCGGATTACATCGGCAATCCATTTAAAGCCTGTGAGCACATCAAAATAATCCACTTTGAATTTTTTGGCAATATCAACAAGGAGTTCAGTGGTTACAATGGTTTTAACGATGTACTCCCTGCCGGTAAGTTTTCCCTTTTTATCCCACAGGGTGAGCAGATAATAAATGATAACGGCCGCGGTTTGATTTCCATTGAGCAGCACGTAATTTTCCCTGATATCTTTCACGGCAACTCCCACGCGGTCGCCATCGGGGTCGGTGGCCATCACCAGGTCGGCGTCGACCTTGCGGGCTTTATCGAGCGCCATTTCCAGGGCTGCGGGTTCCTCGGGGTTTGGAGAAACCACCGTGGGGAAATTTCCGTCCGCCACGTCCTGCTCGTAGACTTTAAAAACATTTTCGAAGCCGTACCTGTCAAGAATGGCGGGAACCATCTTTACCCCGGTGCCGTGCAGGGGGGTGTACACCAGTTTGAGTTGTGCCTGCCGCCTGGCTGAACCCGGCGATACCGACAACTTTTCGAGCTCCGAGAGGTAAAGGTTGTCAATCTCTTCTCCTATTTTTTCGATTCTCGAGGTATCTCCGTCGAATTTCACATCTTCTACCCTGATGTTTTTCACTTCCTGGATCACGTTTTTATCGTGTGGCGGGATCATTTGGGCGCCGTCGTTCCAGTAGGCTTTGTATCCGTTGTATTCCTTCGGATTGTGCGAAGCCGTAATCATCACACCTGTATGGCATTTCAGATGACGGATGGCAAAGGAAAGTTCGGGTGTCGGCCTCAGATCTTCAAACAGAAAAACCTTAAAGCCGTTGGCCGACAGCACATCTGCCGTCACCTGGGCAAAATAGTCACTTTTGATGCGGCAATCGAAGGAAATGGCGGCACGCAGTTCCTTTTCGTGGGGATAAACCTTTTTTAGATAGTTGGCCAGTCCCTGGGTAGCCATGCCCAAGGTATATTTATTCATCCGGTTGGTGCCCACGCCGATGATACCGCGAAGGCCTCCGGTACCGAACTCCAGATCGCGGTAAAAACTTTCGATCAATTCATCCGGTTTATCATCGATCATTTCCTTTACAGCATTGCGGGTATCCTGGTCGAAACCCGGCCCAAGCCATTTTTCGGCTCTTTCCATGATTGTCGGGTCGATTTTTTCTTTAGGCATAATTATTTTGTTTTATGTTTATCATGCAAAATACAAAATTCTTAATAATTCTCAGCCCGGCGATAACCGAATATGTAAAATAATCTTAAATGAATGTTTACCGGAAGAGGTCAGCCCTTTGCCCCAGCGTGTTCGCCGAGGTTTCTGATGCAAACCTTCAGGCTCTCGCGCCAGTGCGGTATGGTGATGTTGTGGAGGCTGCTGATTTTTTCCTTGCTCATGATGCTGTAAAACGGGCGTTTTGCCGGCAGGGGGTAATCCTTTGTTTCGATGGGATTGACACGACAATTGATTCCTGCAATTTCGTGTATTGCCAGCGCAAAGTCGTACCAGCTCGCCACACCTTCGTTGGAATAATGATAAATTTCGGGTACTTCCAGCTTTGCCCATTGTGGGAGCAACGCAAGGATGATACCCGCCAGATCACCGGCATAGGTGGGGGTTCCAATCTGATCGCAAACCACGTTGAGCTGTTCGCGTTCACGACCGTATTTGATCATGGATTTCATGAAATTTTGCCCGTATTCGGAATAGAGCCACGATGTGCGGATGATCACGGCTGCCGGATTTATCTGCATGATGCGCTGCTCGCCAAGCAGTTTGGAGCGGGCATAGGCCGAAACGGGTTCGGCTTTTTCGTCCTCCTTCAATGGCTGATAATGACGACCGCTGAAAACGTAATCCGTAGAAATATGCACCAGCAGGGCATGGTGGTCCTTTGCTGCCCTGGCCAGGATGGAAACGGCATTGCCATTGATCATGTCCGCCTTTTCGGGCTCGCTTTCGGCCTTATCCACCGCTGTGTAAGCTGCCGCATTAATGATGCAGCCGATGGCGTTTTCGGTCACAAAATCCGACACGGCCTGCTCGCGGGTGATGTCCAGTTCGTCGATGTCGGTAAAGAAAAACCGATCATCCTGATAATCACCTGAAAGTTTCCTGATGGTGGTGCCCAATTGTCCGTTGCTGCCGGTAACCAGAATATTCATGCCGATTAAATATTTTCCAGATCGATTGATTTGAAGTATTCGATGGTATTGATAAGTCCTTGGCGAAGCTGTATTTTTGGCTCCCAGCCGAGTTCATTTCTGGCGAGGCTGATATCGGGCTGTCGCTGCATGGGATCGTCGGAAGGCAAAGGTTTATAGATGATTTTTGCGTCGGCGCCGGTGAGTTCAATCACCAGTTCGGCCAGTTGGCGAATTGTAAATTCATTCGGGTTGCCGATATTCACGGGTCCGGTGAAATCTTCTCTTGAATTCATCAGCCTGATCATGCCTTCCACCAGGTCGTCAACATAGCAAAAGCTTCTGGTTTGCGATCCGTCGCCATACACGGTAATGTCCTGCCCTTTGAGCGCCTGCACGATAAAATTGGAAACTACCCGCCCGTCGTTCGGGTGCATTCTGGGCCCGTATGTATTGAAGATGCGCTGAATTTTGATCTTCACATCGTTTTGCCTTTGGTAATTTACAAATAAAGCCTCGGCACAGCGTTTACCCTCGTCATAACATGCCCTTACGCCGATGGGATTTACATGGCCCCAGTAATCTTCCTTTTGCGGATGCACCTCGGGATCGCCATATACTTCACTGGTAGAGGCCTGCAGGATGGTAGCCCTGATGCGCTTGGCCAGGCCGAGCATATTTACCGCACCCATCACAGAGGTCTTGATGGTCTTGATGGGATTGTACTGGTAATGAATGGGGGATGCCGGACAGGCGAGGTTGTAAATCTGATCCACCTCGATAAAGAACGGCATGGTTACATCGTGCCTTACCAGTTCGAAATACGGATTGTCGATCAGGTGGATCACATTTTGTTTTTGTCCTGTAAAGTAATTATCAAGACAGATCACTTCGTTGCCTTCGTTCAGCAGGCGTTCGCAAAGATGCGAACCAAGAAAGCCGGCGCCTCCGGTAACCAGTATTTTCTTTTTCATTTACCTCAGGTTTGGATGATAAAAACGCTGCCCGCTGATTTTCAACAGGCAGCAAAGATAGATTTATTTCATTACACGCCGGTATTGATCCCGATACAGGCATATTGGAAACCCATTTCCTTCATTTCCACGGCATCGTACACATTTCTTCCGTCGAAGATTACCGGATTGCGCAGCAGTTTTTTCACCACATTAAAATTGGGGAAACGAAACTCAGGCCACTCGGTTACCAGCAACATGGCATCGGCGTCGATCAGGGCTTCATACTGATCTTTTGCAAAACCGATCGCATCGCCCAAACGGCGTTCGGCTTCTTCCATGGCCACCGGATCGTATGCTTTCACCTTCGCACCTGCAGCAATCAGTTTTTCGATCAGCACCAGTGCAGGCGCTTCACGCATATCGTCGGTTTGCGGCTTAAAGGAAAGGCCCCACATGGCAATGGTTTTGCCATCCAGGGTTCCACCGAAATGTTTGTTCAGCTTATTGAATAGTACCGACTTCTGGTCCTCGTTCACTTCTTCCACGGCTTTCAACACCCTGAGGCTGTATCCGCGCTGGTCGGCGGTTTTTATCAGTGCTTTCACATCCTTGGGAAAGCATGATCCGCCGTAGCCGATACCGGGATAGATAAATTTTTTCCCGATCCTCGAATCCGAACCGATACCTTTGCGCACCAGATTTACATCGGCACCAACGATCTCGCACAGGTTCGCGATATCGTTCATAAAGCTGATTTTGGTAGCCAGCATGGAGTTGGCGGCATACTTGGTCATCTCGGCCGAAGGCACGTCCATAAAAATAATCGGATGGCCATTAAGGGTAAAGGGCTTGTAGAGCCGCTTCATGATATTTTCGGCTTTTTCGGATTCCACACCCACCACAATGCGGTCGGGCTTAAGGAAATCATCCACGGCAGCACCTTCCTTCAAAAATTCAGGGTTCGACGACACATCGAAATCTATCTTAGCGCCGCGTTTTTCAAGTTCTTCCTCGATAACCTGGCGAACCTTGGCTGCCGTACCCACCGGAACGGTACTCTTGGTGACAATAAGAATATAGTCGTTCATACTGCGCCCCACCTCGCGGGCCACATCAAGAACGTATTTCAGATCGGCACTGCCATCTTCGTCGGGAGGCGTACCCACCGCAGAAAATACTACTTCGGTACCATCGAGGGTTGAAGCCAGGTTGGTGGAAAAATGAAGGCGTCCCTTTTCCACATTGCGATGAACCATTTCTTCCAAACCGGGCTCATAAATAGGAATGATGCCCTTTTTGAGGTTTTCAATTTTCTTCTCGTCAATATCAACGCACGTAACATCAATACCTACTTCGGCAAAACATGTGCCGGTAACCAGACCTACATAGCCCGTTCCAACAATAGATATTTTCATTGCTTAGATTTTTGGTGAATATTATTTTTGAACAGAATTATCATTTTACCCTTTTTAAAAAATAAAGTTAAAATGGTTTTGCGGATGCAAAGATTGGAAATAATACCCAAAGTAAATGCTAATTCATGAAAAATACAATACTTAATTGGAGCGGAGGCAAAGATTGTGCGATGGCGCTGTACAGATTATTGAGTGATGAAACGTACCGGCCGGTAAAATTCCTTACCACGCTGAACGGCGAAAAACAGCAGGTACCCATGCACGAAATTCCTGAAATTCTCATCCACCGGCAAGCAGAAAGCTGTGGTTTCGCTGTTGAGAAGCTATATCTGCCACACAATGCTTCCAATCCAGTGTATGAAGAGATGATGAAGGATTTCTGGATGAAAGAACAAAATGCGGGCAACACGGCGTCGGCGTACGGAGATATTTTTCTTCAGGATGTAAGAAACTACCGCGAAAAGCTATTACGTGAAATAGGCATCGAACCTGTGTTTCCATTGTGGAATATGAATACGCGGGAACTGATAAGGGAGTTTATCAACCTGGGGTTCAAAGCCATCATTACGTCGGCCGACAACAGGTATTTCGATCAGGAGGTTTTGGGTAAAACAATCGATAATGCGTTCATCGGACATCTGCCCGCCGATGTAGATCCTTGTGGGGAAAACGGCGAATTTCACACATTTGTGTATGACGGACCCGTGTTTGATTTTCCTGTAAAATTTATAGCAGGTGAGGCAGCTTTCACAGAATATACCGGGGCTGGTACAGATAAACCTGGATTCGGAATTTGGCACCTGAAACTAACGCCTGACGGTTAGAGGAAAATGGTGGCTACGAAAAACAGAAGCATGATTACCGCAATGATGCCAAGACCGATAAAAGTGTCGCGTTTCAAACGTTTTCTTAATGTCTTTTCGTAATCGTGCATAGGATTAACTTTCAGGCAAAGGTAACGCGAGCGGATTAGTCTGCGTTCATCGATTCACAATTTTTAAGAGCCTTTAAATATTTTTTAACATACTGATTTATAGCCTTCCGGCGGTACTGCATGATGAAACGCGGATGATCAAGGGGCACAATCTCATCAAACCAGCCGTATCGTGCATTAAGGTGGTTCATTTCCTTCAGGTTTTTTCCAGAACCCAGACACACTGCCACTTTCTTCCAGGCGCCGATTTCCAGTTGCCTGTTTACCGAATCCACGATAAAAGGCAGCACATCCTCCTTCAGGTTTCTCTGATCGTAATAATTAAGGTTTTTTCCTTCTTTCACGAAACCCAGCGGCGAAACAGCCGTAATAAAATGATTGGCATAAAAGGCCATGGGTCCGCCGTATTCGTCAATCATTCTATAGATGAAACGTGACGACAGTTCATGCTTTTTCTCCCAGATGTTTCCGATGCCGCACACTTCCTGAAGATTTACCGGATCGGTAAATGCGATGCCCGTGATGCCCGCACCAAACCGGCCGGGATTGATGCCGAAGATAAAAGTCCGCTTCTTTTGATCGTCGAAATATTTCCCAAAAAACTGCTCCACTATTTTCATTACCTCCCCGTCTTCATAGGGATTCATCACTTCCACGGATTTTACATTGAGCTTCAGGGAAAGGTTCCGGTAGAATTCTACGGCCTTTTCTGCAAATGATTCCGGTTTTGCCATCCTGTCAGGTATTTTTCATACAAAGTTATAATTCCTTACAAGCGCAAGGATGGCAATAAAGTTGTTATTTTTGCCCGGCTATAATTCAATCACAAACCAAAAACACGAAAACTGTGAAAAGACTCATTTTATTTGTAATGATTGCTGGGATGTTTTTTGCATCCTGCAAAAATCAAAAAGAAGCCAGTGAAGATATGAACCCGTTACTTTCAGCTTACAACACACCTTACGATGTGCCGCCTTTCGACCGCATCGAAAACAGGCATTTCCTTCCTGCCATCGAGCAGGGGATTGCCCAACAGGAAGCCGAGATTGCAGCCATCGTAAACAATACCGAAGAGGCGAATTTTGCCAACACCATCGAAGCCCTCGATGCAAGTGGCATGCGTTTGCGTGAGGTGACCAGCATTTTCGGCAACCTGCAATCGGCCAATACCAGCGAAGAACTGCAAAAGCTGGCAAAGGAAGCCTCGCCAAAACTGTCGGCCCACCGCGACAACATCCAGCTCAACGAAAATCTGTTTCAGCGTGTAAAAGCCGTTTACCAGCAAAAAGACCACCTCGACCTGACACCCGAACAGGCCATGCTGCTCGAGAAAACCTACAAAAGGTTTGCACGCAACGGCGCCGACCTGAATCCCGAACAAAAGGACAAACTCAGGGCGATCAACGAAGAACTGTCGCTGCTGTCGCTGCAATTCGACGAAAATCTGCTCGCCGAAACCAACAACTATAAGATGGTGATCGACAATGAAGCAGATCTTTCCGGGCTTCCGCAATCGGTAATCGCTGCGGCGGCCGAAGCTGCACGCGAAGCAGGCGAGGAAGGCAAGTGGGTGTTTACGGTACATAAGCCGAGCCTGATTCCTTTCCTGCAATACAGCGACAAGCGCGACCTGCGCGAAAAAATGCTGAAGGCATACATCAACCGCGGCGATAACAACAACCAGTACGATAACAAGGAAATTGCGGCAAAACAGGCTGCCCTGCGTGTACAACGCGCCAACCTGCTGGGCTACGAAACCCATGCCCACTATGTACTGGAAGATAATATGGCCAAAAGCCCCGAGAAAGTTTACCAGTTTCTCGAAGAGATCAGGGTACCTGCATTAAAAATGGCACAAAACGAAGCAGCCGAATTGCAGGAAATGATCGATGCCGAAGGCGGCAATTTCAAGCTCCAGCCTTGGGACTGGTGGTACTATGCCGAAAAACTCAAGCAACAGAAATACGACCTGGACGAGGAACAGCTCCGCCCCTATTTCGAACTGGAAAACGTGAAATACGGCATGTTCGATCTGGCAGAAAAACTATTCGGGCTTAGCTTCAAAAAGCTTGAAGATATTCCGGTGTACCATCCCGATGCCATGGCTTACGAGGTGCTGGACCACGACGGTTCGCACCTGGGCATCCTCTACATGGACTTCCACCCGCGGGCCAGCAAGGGCGGCGGCGCCTGGATGACCAGCTATCGCAAACAATACCGCGAAAACGGCGAGAGTATCCCGCCGGTGATTTCGATCGTTATGAATTTTTCGAAGCCCTCGGGCAACAAACCGGCGCTGCTGAGCTTCAACGAAGTATCAACTATGTTTCATGAGTTCGGACATGCCCTGCACGGGTTGCTTTCCGATTGTAATTATGTAACGCTTTCGGGAACTTCCGTTCCGAGGGATTTCGTGGAACTGCCGTCGCAAATCATGGAAAACTGGGCAGGCGAACCGGAAATGATGAAAAGCTATGCCCTGCATTACGAAACCGGCGAACCCATTCCCGACGAACTGATCGCCAGGATCAAAAAAGCCGGCAAATTCAACCAGGGCTTCACCACCATGGAATATCTGGCAGCCTGCTACCTTGATATGGACTGGCACATGCTGAAAGATACCACGCAGCAGGATGCACTGGCCTTTGAAAATCAATCCATGGAAAAGATCGGTATGCTGCCCGAAATAGTGGTGCGGTACCGTTCGCCGTATTTTGCGCACATTTTCGCCGGCGGGTATTCTTCGGGATATTACAGCTATATCTGGGCTGAGGTACTCGATGCCGATGCTTTCCAGGCTTTTAAGGAAACTTCGCTTTTCGACAGGAACACTGCCAGCTCTTTCCGTAAAAACATCCTGGAAAAAGGCGGAACAGGCGATCCCATGGAAATGTACAAAAATTTCAGGGGGCGCGAACCCGGCAACAAAGCCATGCTGGAGCGCAAGGGTTTGATATAAACCAGACAAACATCAAAAAATAAAAACGGCTGGCCGGAATGAGGCTGGCCATTTTTTTTCTTTTTTGCAATTTTCAGTAACACCCCATCGACTGCTGAATTATCAACCTCTTTTATTTATTTGCAAATAAACTGTTCCTATGAAAAACGTTCTGCTTCCACTCAGCCAGGGATCAATCGGGGAATCAGGTTGAGCCGGGCGTGTATTTCATCAGGTTGCTTTCGGGAGAATCCACAAAAACGATTAAGGTAGTCAGGAACTAAAACCCATACACCGAAAAGCCGCCATCTACGGCCAGGCATTGCCCGGTGATGTAAGATGAGGCAGGCAGGCAAAGGAATGCCACTGCAGCAGCCACCTCTTCCGCCGTTCCGATACGTTTCATGGGCGTACGCTCCAGCACCGAGTTCAGATAATCCAGATCTTTTAACACCTGGTGCGCCAGCGGAGTTTCGATATACCACGGAGCCACGGCATTTACCCGGATATTCTCCTGAGCCCATTCGCAGGCCAGGTTGCGTGTCATCTGTATCATCGCGGCTTTGGTCATGCCGTATACCGCACCGGTTTTCAAGCTGGTTAAACCCGCCACCGAAGAGAGGTTTACAATGGAAGCCTTTCCGGATTTTTTAAGCTGTGGATATAATTTTGATGAAAGATCGAAAGCGGATTTAAGGTTGGTCTCGATGATGAAATCAATCTCTTCGCGGTCGTAATCCACGGTTTTTTTCCGGATATTGGTCCCGACATTGTTTACCAGGATATCCAGCCTTTCCCATTTCGATACAACCACCTCTGCAATCCGCTGCCTGTCGCGGGGTATCGACAAATCGGCCACCGAACCATCCACCTGGTCCATGCGCGAAGCGAACTCCTCCATCATCTCCTTCAGGGCTTCCGCATTTCTGCCCACGACATAGATGGCAGCGCCCAAATCGAAGAGTTCGCGTGCCACGGCCTTACCGATTCCTTTGGTTCCTCCGGTGATCAATGCTGTTTTTCCTGCCAGTGTCCACTTGTTTTCCATAGTAGAAGTTTTGGTCAAAGGTATGATTTTTAATATTTCTTGATATTTGTCGCTGTAAAGATGAACCTGCAGCCCTGGCTGGATGAAGCCATAAAGTTCATGGCATACTGGCGGATATTTTTTATGGCTTGTTCAGAAACCTTTGCCATGAATGGCGGCAAGGAATGGCAGGTGAGCCATTACCTGTTTAGGAAAAGCTAATGCTGTGGCTTTGGCGCATTATTAGTCATGCTGATAAATTCGTGTTTTTTCGCATTCAGCCAGCGGTAAAACGGCGCCAGCTCGGCGTAGGTCTGTCTGCTCAGATGTGATTCATAAACATTTAGCACGGCGGGAAGAAGCTGATCCCAGTATCTTGTGTCGAAACCATGGCTGCGGTAAACCGAAAACACCCAAAGAACCGTATTTACAAAAACCTCCGCATTATATGCTCCAAAAACCGATTCCATGAACCTGAACTGGTTTTGGTGGTTATCGCGCAGCATGTCGTGAAGTTCCGGAGTGATAATGTGGTTGAAACCTGCCGTGGCAAACAACCGTTCATTCAAATCGCCGATCATTGCCTCCTTCCTGTCTGAAAACTCACGGATAGCTTCGCCTGAAGGCTGCTTTAACTTACCTGCATCTTCTATCAGTTCGTTCTTTGTCATTGTACTTTTTCGTTTAGCGGAAGCGTGAAATAAAATGTTGTCCCGGCATTTTCCAGGCTTTCCACCCATATTTTGCCTCCATGGCCCAGAATAATTTTTTTGGTGATGGTCAGGCCTAATCCGGTACTGTGCTCCCCATCGGTAGGCTTTACCGAAAGCCTTGAAAACGGTTTAAAAAGCTTTGCCAAATCTTGCTTTGGTATGCCCTGCCCCTGATCCTTTACAGCAACAGTAATTTCATGCTTCGAGTTAAATGCACTTATCGTGATGGTGGTGCCGGAATTGGAAAATTTAATGGCATTCGAGATCAGGTTGTTCAACACCTGCTCGATTTTGTCAGGATCGATATATACCTGGGGAAGATTTTCAAAAATTTCCACCACCATTTTTATTCCTTTCTTGCTGGCAATCACACGGTTTCGGGAGACATTCGAATTGATGAGCTTTTCCGGCTTTGACCATGTTTTGTTCAGGTTGAGTTTTCCGGATTCTATTTTGGCAATATCCAGCAGGTCATTGAGCATTTTGAGCATAAATTCGCTCGAGGATAGAATTGTGCGGATAAATTCAACATGTGCAGGTTCCAGCCGGCCTTCGGCCTCATCAAGAATAAATTCGCTGTATCCCATAATTACGGCAATGGGGTTTCGAAGATCGTGGGCCGCCATACCAATAAATTCGTTTTTCTGGTCGTTGAGCTTTTTAAGCTGGACATTCTTTTTCTGAAGTTCACGCGTAAGGTTATTCAGATCCTGATTCAATTGAAGAAATGAATTCCGCAATTCCTCCACCTCAATGGTATTGGACTCGCCAAAAACCAGCACACCATCATTCACGTTTCGGAAGGTAAAATAATAGGTTTGCGGCAAACCTGAAGCAGTATTCACACTCAGCATGTGTTTTTTATCCGGCTCATCAACAAACAAATCCATATTGAGACTTTCCGAAAGGTCTACGACCAATTCCAGAATTGGCCGGTCGGTTAACGATTTGCCAAAAAGATTTTCAGCATATTTGTTGGCCTGTTTAATAATCCAGTCTTTATCAGTTTTCAGGAAGATTAAAGCAGCCTTTGTTTGCACAAATTCAGAAATATGATCAGCTTCTTTCATAGGTTTGTCCTTAGTTGATGTTCAAGTTTTTGCAATGAGTCGATAAAGAGCGTTCCCGGGAAATTCTCCACGGTTTCTTTTCCGCCCCAGCGAAAAGCCTGACCACCTACCCAAATGGGCACATCATTGAAATGTTTTCTGATTTCCTGCATCATTTTTACGAGTTCCGGAAGGTTAAAATAAATACTCAGCGAGAGGGCGATCACATCCGGTTGGGTTTCGTCGATGGCTTTTATCAGATCCTGCACCGGTGTATTGGAACCTATAAAATAACCGTCCCAACCGTTCAGTTCAAATGTATCGGCCACCATTTTGGCGCCTATCTGATGAAACTCATTGGGAACACAGGCCACCAGTCCTTTTTTTCCCGAATGCTCAGCGGCGAATATGGTAGGGTAAACCAGGGTGAGCAATCCTTCGGTGATGGCGGTAGCAATGTGTTCGGTGGCAACGGAAATTTTATTTTTTTCCCACAGTTCGCCCACCTCGTAAAGCGAGCGCTGAAACAAATGGACATAAAGATCTTTAATGTCCGGTTTGGAGTCCAGAAGCTTTTTTACAATGGAATGGCATACTTGCCTGTTGCCGGCAAGCAGGGCATTCAGATAGTTATTGTAAATTGAATCAGTGATTGCTGATGCAGTCATATGCAGAACAGTTATTCAACGTGTTAAAGATAGGCGTTTTTCAACACATTAACAAACTGCCTTTGATAATTTCTAACCAAGCGGGTTTATTGCCTGTAATACTTCATAGCCTCAGGGATAAATTCCTTCAGGTTTTCGATGCGCGTTTCGTGCGAAGGGTGCGTACTGAGAAACTCAGGCGGCGCCGCGCCTCCCGACTGCTGCATGCGTTGCCAGAAATCAATGGCTTCGCGCGGATTGTATCCGGCCATAGCCATAAAGATCACTCCCATCTGATCGGCTTCGGTTTCGTGCTTGCGCGAGTAAGGCAATTCTACACCAACGGTAGCGCCAAGGCCGTATGCGGTCATAAACAGTTGCTGGGTTTGTTCGGGTTTTTCCTGCATTGCTACTGAAAGCGCCAACCCGCCGGTCTGAATCAGCAAGCCCTGGCTCATGCGTTCATTTCCGTGCTTGGCAATAACATGTGCAATTTCGTGGCCCATTACAGTAGCCAGCCCCGCCTCATCCTGCGTGTATTCCAGAATCCCGGTGTAGATCATAATCTTTCCTCCGGGCATGGCCCATGCGTTGGAAGTTTGGTTCTCCACCAGATTGAACTGCCAGTGATAATGCTCCAGGCGCTCGGCCATATCGTTTTCTTGAAGATATGCCTCTACGGCAGCGGCGATCTTGTTGCCCACATTTTTAACCATATTCACCTTACTCTGATCATCAGACAGCTTATGTTCGTTTACAAACTGATCGTAATTGGTGGCACCCATCTGCGCCAGTTGCGATTCGGGCAGCAGGTTCAACTGCTGGCGCCCGCTGATGGGAACGGTTGAACACGAGGATATGAAATACGCCGGCAAAAATCCGGCTATGACAACAGCTAAAATCAGGATGTGCTTTTTCATCACGGTTGTATTTACAAATTCATACATTAAATTAACCATGGTGAAAAGGTTTTGTTCTTTTTATACAATAAAAATTTACCGGTTTTATTCTTTCTTTGAAAACTTACATAAATAGGATTTATCCGGCCATTCGTGTATCTTTGTCATCTATCTCCGGCTGGCTATGAAAATAATAGAAGTTAAAAACCTGAAGAAATCCTATGGGAAAATCACTGCACTGAAAGGCATTGACGTGTATGTGGACCGTGGCGAATTTTTTGGTCTTCTTGGCCCCAACGGCGCCGGCAAGACCACCACAATCAATATTCTGAGCACGATATTAAAACCTGATGAAGGCGAGGTATATATCAATGGCCACAGCATGTACGATCATCCGAAGCAATGCAAAAAATTCATCGGCATCGTGCCGCAGGAGCTGGCGCTGTATGAAGAACTGAGCGCGATGGAAAACCTCATCTTCTGGGGAAGGCTTTACGGCATTTCACAAAGTGAGGCGGAAACGGAAGCTAAAAAGCTGCTCGGCCTGTTTGAACTGGATAGCCGCAGCAGATCGCTGATCAAAAGTTTTTCAGGGGGCATGAAACGCAGGATCAACATGGCCGCCGCCATGATGCACCAACCGGAAATCCTGCTGATGGACGAACCCACCGTGGGCGTGGATCCGCAAAGCAGGCACAAAATCTATGATGTGCTGGCGGAAATTGCTTACCAGGGGGTGACCATCATTTACACTACCCATTATATGGACGAAGTGGAAAAAATCTGCAACCGCATCGGCATTATCGACCACGGCCAAATCATTGCCAGCGGAACCCTTGACGAACTCAGGCAGATCACCGGATCAACAGAAACCATCATCATCCATTTCGAACCTTCCGGCACGGAAAACAACCACTGCCAAAAGTTGAAATCCGAATTTGGAAATCCGATCGCCGTGGAAAACGATAAACTCGTTTATACCACTGATAACAGTTCGCGCGACCTTCCCCTGCTCATCGACCGTTGCAGCAAACTCTGCAGCGCCATCACCCATATCGCCGTCGAAAGGGCAAGCCTCGAAAATGTATTTCTAAAACTCACCGGACGTAAACTCAGAGACTGATATGTTTAAAATTGCCATAAAAGATTTAAAAATATTCCTGCGCGACATCAAGGCGGTGTTGCTTTCCTTCCTGCTGCCCATCGCGCTGATCACCCTTTTCGGGCTGGCTTTCGGCGGCCTGTCGGGGGATAGTGATGAGCAGACACCGGTAAGTATTTATGTGGCCGATCTGGACCGGACAACAACCTCGCGTGAAGTGTCGGCAGAACTGGACAGCCTCGAGGAGATCAGCATTACCAAAACGGATTTTGAAGAAGGCAAGGCCGCCATTATGAACGGCAACCGCATTGCCATGCTTGTGTTTTACAAAGGCTTTGCAGATTCGGTGGAACAGGGAAAACCCGAACCCATGGAGTTGTTTTATGATGGAGCGCGCGAAATGGAAGCCGGCCTGATCCAGTATGCCCTGATTTCTAACCTGATGGAAATCCTCGGATCGCGCAGCATCCAGAAAAAAATCATCAACTCCCTTCATCACCGCTACCCGGATATCGATCCGTCGATCATGAAAAGCATCGAGGAAGAAGTGGCCGGGCAGTTTCAGTCCGACGAAGGCGGAGAGGGAAACATCATGGACGAGATGGGCAGCCTGAAAGTTACCTCGCTGGCGCGCAAGAAATCAGCCAACTGGGCGCTTATCCAGAGCTTTGCCGGCACTGCCGTGATGATGCTGCTGTTCAGCGTGGCCGCCATGGGCAGTTCGGTGCTGGCCGAACGCGAGGACGGCACCCTGAAAAGGCTGCTGTATTCGCCCATGCAGTCGATGTATATTCTTTTCGGAAAAATGATCTACGCCATGACTGTGGGCGTGGTCCAACTGATGGTGATGCTCCTTTTTACCTGGCTTGTGCTGGGCATGGATGTGAGCTACAATGCATTTTACCTGCTGCTGGTGATCATAGCCACAGCATTCGCCTGTTCGGGTTTCGGAATTTTCATTGCTGCCATCAGCACCAGCCGCAAACAGGCCGAAAGCCTATCAACCATTATCATCCTTATTATGTCGGCCATCGGCGGCAGCATGATCCCGATTTTTTTCATGCCTGCCTTCATGCAAAAAATGGCAGTGGTTTCGGTGAATTACTGGGCCATACAGGGCTTTTTTGATGTACTCGGAAGGGATGCCGGATTTATGCAACTCGCCGGAAAACTGGGCATGCTGCTTTTAATCGGCATCATCATGACGGTAATCTCGGCCGTTCTCTTCAGAAGGAATGTATTGCGGGTAGCTTAAAAATGTCTTCTCCACTCGTGTTTTGCTGGCTTGTATTAATTTCTAAAAAACTTCATCCCTGCTTTTTTGTTGATTAAAGAAATGAAACTGATACTCTTCACCGGCATATTCCTGATTTTTATGAGCACAATGGCACAACAATTTCCCGAAATAAAGGCACGCAGCCTTTCGGGAAATGAATACGTTTTCCCGGCCAAGGCTTCCGGAAAGATCACCCTGATAGTGGTGGCATTTAAAAGGCAAAGCCAGCCGGTAATCAACCAATGGGTTGAATTTTGGGAAAACAATTTTGGCAACGATGGAGGTTTCGATTTTTACGAAATCCCCATGCTGGCTTCAGGCTGGAAAATCATGCGCGGCATCATCGACGGCGGCATGCAATCGGGTGTGCCATCGGAAAAGCACGATAAAACCGCAACCTATTACGGCCCACTGGATCATTATTACAATGACCTTGAAATTGATGACCCGTCAATTCCTTACCTCTTCCTGCTTGCACCAGACGGAACCATCGCATGGAGGAGTTCAGGAATACTTACGACGGATAAAAAAAACCAATTGCTTCATCATGCAAATCAACTCAATCATGAAAAATGAACAAACCATTCGCGATAAGCAATTTATGTCGGTGGCACTGGAACAGGCCAGAATCGGGCGTACCCCTTACGGGTGTGTGATTAGCGACGGTCGACAGGTAATGGTGTCGGCATACAATACCGTAATAAAAGATAAAGACCCGACAGCCCATGCGGAAATTAATGCCATCAGGCTATTAAGCAAAGAACCCACCTATGGCGAAAAAAACCTTACGCTTTATTCCACGGCCGAGCCCTGCCCCATGTGCATGAGCGCGATTATATATGCAGGCATCCACCGCGTGGTTTTTGGTGTTAACATTGTTGAGATCAGCCGCTTTCAGGATCAAATCCGGATTTCAAGCGGGGATGTTGTATCCGCAGGTTTTGAACAAATCGAAATTATTGCTGGCGTGATGTATGAAGAATGCCTAAATTTGTTCAAAACCAAAGATCATGATCAACGCTAAACTGATTGCTTACCACGATGCCCCGGATTCGTTATTCCGGCAAGGAAAGGAAAAATTCACCGGATTTTTTCCGGATATTGATTTTGAATTTAATGCGCCCAATCCTGAAATACTTATTTTCCTCAGCGGGGGTTCCGAAAAGGAAGCGCTCAAATTTATCCGTCACGGGAAGTTTTATTTGCTGTGCGCATTTGAGGAAAACAATTCATGGGCCGCAGCCACGGAAGTAAAAGCCTGGCTGGAGCGCGAAGGCATTGCCAACTGGCTGATCGACCTGAACGAAAGCCACGACCGCCAGAAAATTGAGATGTATGCCAAAATCCACTCGAGACTCAATCAGCTTCAAGGTCAACGCCTGGGACTCATCGGCAAGGTATCGGAGTGGTTGCTGAATTCGGATGTTTCCGGCGAGACCCTCAAAAAAACCTTTGGCATCCGCCTGGAAAGAATCCCATGGTCAGCAGTTCCGGATTTCGGAAATGAACCGGCAGATACTGAATTCATGGAGAAATTCGGAAGCAGTAAATCCATGGACACCGAAAAAGCAGCTCAGGTGCACAGCGCACTGTCAACGGTGATTCGCGACCTGAAACTGGACGCCATTACCATGGAGTGCTTCCCGCTGGTGCAGGAAGAATCAGTCACGGCCTGCCTGTCACTTTCGCATTTGAATGATGCTGGAATTCCCGCAGGCTGTGAGGGCGATCTGGTGAGTATTGCCGGAATGATGCTCGTAAAAGCGATGACAGATCAAATTCCCTGGATGGCCAACCTGATCAAGGTGAGCTTCGACTGCGTCAGGTTTGCCCATTGCACCGCACCGACAGCATTGCTCGACGAATTCCACATCGAAACCCATTTTGAAACCGGAAAAGGCACGGCCATCTCCGGAAGTTTTTCCGCCGAGGAGGTCACCGTTTTCCGGCTTAACGCGGAATTCAACAAGGCATTTCTTGCCGAAGGCAGGGTCATCTCAACCCATCGCAGCCCGAATGCCTGCCGTACACAACTGGAAGTGGCCCTGAACAGGGACGCCGCAAAACTGCTCAAGCATCACCCGCTGGGCAATCATCACCTGGTGATTCCTGGCCGGCATGACGAGGTGCTCCGTATGATGTGCAGGTTGAAAGGAATTGAAGTGATTGAATAATTTACTGCCTGATCAGCTTTTCGAAATACCCGGCAATCCGGTTCGGATTCAATCACATATATTCCTTCATCTGGATCCGAAATGTTGAAGCTTTCCGTCTGATCGACCGGGATGTTACTGATCAACTAACCATTCAGGTAAAAGTTTTATACGAAAAAACCCGGTTCCGCTAAGCGGAACCGGGCCATCATACCTTGCAGGTATATTCTGTTCTTACACCCACTTCAACAGGCAGAAATCCTGGCGATGGGGCATAAGTTCGTGTTTAGGGAAAATCCTGAAAGCATAATTGTAAGCGCCGGCCTGGAAGGGCGGGATATCCACCGTATAGCTGGCACTCGTTTCGTTCACCTTCACCAGCGGCATTTCCTTGCTGAAAAGCACCTTATTCACTGTGCCCTGTTCCTTTTTACCAAACAGCACTTCCACACCGATATGTTTGGCGTCCATGCCATTGGTATAGATGGTTACTTCGGTTGAGAAATTATCCTCCAGGGTGAGTGCGCCGCGTGAGGCATCGGGCACCATCAGCTTTTCAATGCGGATTTCGTGCCACTTTTCGCGCATTTCCTCCTTCCACCTGGCATATTCGCAGGCTTTCCTGTAGTTGTTGCCGGTCATCAGGGCCGTGCGTTCGATGAGCTTACCGTAGAATTTGTTCTGATAATCTTTCAGCATCCGCTTCATGGTAAAATGCGGTGCCACTTCGGCCACGGTATTCTTGATGTACTGGATCCAGTTTAAAGGAATGTCGTTTTGATTCCTGTCGTAAAACAACGGCAGGATCTCGTCTTCAAACACATTGTAAATGATCTCGGCATCCAGCTCATCCTGAAACTGCTGGTTTGCATAGGTGCGGGCTTCCGAAATGGCAAAGCCTGCATTTTCCTTGTAACCTTCGGCCCACCAGCCATCGAGCACCGAGAAATTCACCACACCGTTCATTACGGCTTTTTCGCCGCTGGTTCCCGAAGCCTCCAGGGGCCGGGTGGGCGTATTCAGCCAGATGTCCACACCCGGAATGAGCTTATGCGCCAGCTCCATGTCGTAATTTTCGATGAAAATCACCTTGCCGATAAAATCACTTTGTTTGGATATTTCCATAATTCTTTTAATCAGCTCCTGCCCCATGGTATCCTTGGGGTGGGCTTTTCCGGCATAGATAAACAGCAGCGGCCTGCCTTCGGCATTAACCAGCCGTGCCAGCCGCTCGAGGTTCGAAAATAGCAGCCGCGCCCTTTTGTAGGTTGCAAACCTGCGGGCAAAGCCGATGGTGAGAGCGTCCTCGTTGATGGCTTCGATGGTGTTGATGGTCAGTTTTGGGTTTTCCTGGCGACGCGTCATTTCGCGCTGCACACGCTCCTTTACATAGTCGATCAGTTCCTTCTTGAGTTGTTTGCGGGTATTCCAGATTTCTTCATCCGGCACCTGCCTGATTTTTTGCCACATGCCGAAATCCAACTGATTGCACTTGTAATCTTCGCCAAAGTTTTTTTTGTACATCAGCTTCCAGGGTTTGGAGGCCCAGGTAGGCAGGTGCACGCCGTTGGTCACGTAGCCGATATGCAGTTCTTCGGGATAATACCCCTCATAAAGCGGAGCAAACATTTCCTGTGATACGCGCCCGTGGATGCGGCTCACCCCGTTCACTTCCTGCGAAAGCCGTGTAGCCAGCACACTCATCGAAAACAGTTCCTTCGAATCGTTTTCCCTGAACTTTCCGAGATTCATAAAATGATCCCAGGTGATGTTGAGCCGGTCGGGATAATGCGGGAAGTAGGTACGGAGCAGATCCTCGTTGAAATAATCATGCCCGGCGGGCACCGGCGTATGGGTGGTAAAAAGGGTGGATGAACGCACCACTTCCAGCGCCTTGCTGAAATTCATTTTTTCTTCCTGTATCAGGTACCTCAGCCTTTCCAGGCCGATGAACGCCGAATGGCCCTCGTTGCTGTGGAAAATGGTGGGGTTCAGCCCCATGGATTTCAGCATCCGGATTCCGCCGACGCCAAGCAGGATTTCCTGTTTGAGCCGGTTTTCGTTATCGCCACCATACAACTGATATGTAATTCTGCGGTCGGCATCCGAATTGTCGCTTAAATCGGTATCCATCAGATACAACGGAATTCGACCCACATCGCACCTCCAGATCCGTACATACAGGGTACGCCCGGGGAGCCCGATTTTGATCTTCAGGTGATTGCCCTCATCGTCGTACACCTTCTCGAGCGGCAATTGCGAAAACTTTTGCGGCACATACTCCGCCACCTGATCGCCGAAAAGCGAAATGCTCTGCTGAAAATACCCGTTGCGGTAGATCAGCCCCACGGCTACCATGTTTTCGTTGGAGTCGCTGGCTTCCTTCAGGAAATCGCCGGCCAGCACACCCAGACCGCCTGAGTAAATCTTCAGCGACTGGTGCAGGCCATATTCCATGCTGAAATAAGCAATTTGTGCTTCGGGCTTGTTTTTGGCCTCATCCATATAATTTTGAAACTTTTCGTAAGTTTCCTGATATCTTGCCAAAAAATCTTCGTTTTGTTCCAGCGCCCGCCATTGGTGAATATTCAACGAATCGAGCAATTCAATGGGATTCTGCCCCACTTCTTCCCATTTTGCGGGATCGATGGATTCGAAAAGCTCTGTAGCTTTAAAGTTCCACGACCACCACAGGTTGCGCGACAGATACTGCAGCCCTTTCAGCTTCTCGGGAATGCTGGGTTCGATCACCACGCGTTTCCACACAGGTACATCCTGATGCGGCGCCTCGGTGAGGGTAATCCGTTTTTCTTTGGGATACTTTGTGCGCGTATATTTCATGGGCATGGTTTCGGCCCTGCCAACGATTTTTTCAAGCGCAGTGGAATACGCTTGCAGATAATGATCGTAAAACCGATCCCATGATGCAGCTTTCGCTATTTTATAAGCGTTTTCCCGGATGTTTTCGGTCTCGCCATTTCGCGCATCATAATATGTAAGGATGGCACTTGCAATTTCTTCAACCACTTCTGCATCATTATCATCAAGCCTGTTGGCGATCACCACGCTGCGATGATCCTTGTCGAAATTTTCGCTTACCCATTGTCCGAATCCGGCCTGGCAGGTGGTAAGGGTAGGCACCCTGAAAGCCACACTTTCCAGCGGGGTATATCCCCAGGGTTCATAATACGAAGGGAAAACGGTAAAATCAAAACCTGCTAGCAGGTCGTAGTAACTCAGGTTGAAAACTCCGTCGCTGCCATTGAGGTATGCCGGAACGAAAACCACCTTCAGCTTGTCACCTGATTGATTTTTCAGTCCGCATTTTTTAATCTCCGACAGGATGGCGTCCTGCGATTCCATGTAAAGTCCATGGGTGAGGTATTCGCCGGAAACCGGTTTTTCAAAATCCGCCTTCTGCATCCGTTCCAGCACATCCGGTCGCGGACCGGTATGATTGGCAGGGATTTTTACAAAAGCCACGATTTCCTTATCGGGATGAGTGGCAGCAAGTTTCCCGAGCGCCTCAATGTAAAGATTGATACCCTTGTTCCTGAATTCATATCGACCGCTGGTGATGGTCAGAAACACGTCATCGGAAAACTTTTGATTGAACAGCGCTTCTGTAACTTCAAGTATTCTTTTTCTTGCGGCTTCACGCTTTTTCTTGTGCGTTTCCTTATCGAGAATCAGGGATTCGGAAAATCCGTTGGGAGTAACCAGGTCAACGGGTTTATCAAGCAATTTTTTTGTTTCGTTGGCTGTTGTGACGCTCACTGATGTAAATACGTCGGCATTTTCCGCACTGCGTCTT
>JBKHBQ010000200.1:0-7153 GCA_046542305.1 Bacteroidales bacterium | reverse complement strand
TAATCCTTGGGGTTCCTGGGTGGGGCCGAAGTTTTTGGCTCCAAGCCGATGGAGGGAGGCGTATACAAAAAGCATGGCAATACTTCGAAATGCTCTGCCAGCCTCGGCATCAGCCAGTCATACCACGCTGCGCCGGTTTCTGTATGAAAGTCGGCCCATGACACGCCGGTGCGGAGATGTTTCACCCCCAGCTCCTTCATGCCTTTTATGGCTTTCTCCACATGTTCGTAGTCGTTGATATGAAACCATTCGAGGATTCCCATCTCCGGTATGTTCTTCATATCGTGATTGTTGATAAATTGGTCTTTACTGGCGGTAGAATATTTCATGGTATAAAGTTTTTCCTGGTTTAAGGATGAATCAATTTTTGCATCATCATACGGCTAATCCACGTTTTTCCAATTCCTTGCTTGCAGTATCCACATGGTCGTAGGCGATTTGTCCTTCGAGCCATTCGGCGAGTGAGGCAAGTCCTTCGTTCAGGGTCATGTGTGGCTGGTATCCGATCATGGATTGTGCTTTCCTGATATCTGCAAAGCAATGGCGGATGTCGCCGGAGCGGTATTTTCCGGTAACTTCAGGTTTCAGGTAATCTTTTCCCATAACCTGTGCCAGTGCTTCGGCAATGAAGTTTACGGAATAGGATTTTCCGCTGCCGATATTCAGCACCTCACCGTTGGCTTTTCCGGTGTCGGATGCTGCATAGCAGGCCCTGGCAATATCGCTCACATGCACAAAATCGCGCAGTTGCTCTCCGTCTTCAAAAATCAGCGGAAGTCTTTCGTTGAGGTACCGCGAGGCAAAAATTGCAAGGACGCCTGTATACGGGTTCGACAGCGCCTGACGTGTGCCGTACACATTAAAAAAGCGCAGCGCCGTTACGGGGAAATTATATGCCCTTCCGGCAATGAGGCAAAGCCGTTCCTGATCATATTTCGAAAGCGCATATACAGAACTGAGAGCAGGTGTTTTGCCCTCATGTGTTGCAATCGGGATCAGTTTTTCATGCTGCTCGTTATAAAGTTCCCATTCGCCGCGTTTCAGATCTTCGAGCTTGCGGTCAAAGCCATCAATGATCTCACCTTCGGGGCCCCGGTACAAACCTTCGCCGTATATGCTCATGCTGGATGCGACCAACAGCTTTTGCGGCGGGTTGTTAATAAGTGCCTCGAGCAGGACAGCGGTTCCCACATTGTTTACCGCGGTATATTCGCCAATTTCATACATGCTTTGGCCTACCCCGACTTTAGCTGCAAAGTGGTAAACGATGTCGATTTCTTTAAGTGCTTTTTTTACATCTTCCGGGTTGCGGACATCGCCAATGATCAACTGTACCCCGGGGTGCAGATAGTCAGGCCGGCGGGCATTTTTCCCGTGAACCTGCGGGTCGAGATTGTCGAGTACCCTTACATAATGCCCTTCTTCTATCAGCAAATCGCACAGGTGCGAACCAATAAAACCGGCTCCGCCGGTGATGAGTATTTTTTGCTTCGTCATACCTTTCTTTTTGTTTTTCAATTGATTCTTCAAGTTCGGGCAACAGCATCATCCACAACCATACCAAAGGAAGAATAAGCCTGCCTAAGCAAATCGTTATCAACCTCCAATATCCTGCAACAGAAAGCGGTTGACGCCGCATACCCATCAGGTTGATGTGGAAAATATTCCACTTGAACGTTGTGGCTGCTCCACGTATCAAAGTACTTGCTTTGAAGGCCGTATGGTAAGCTGGTTGATGTCTGTTTCAGGTTTTTGGTTCAATATAAATTGCACGGCATCAGCTACTTCATCAGGATGCACTGAACCCCAACCAATGTCTTGGGGTGAATGACCGGTTGAGATCATCCGGTCGAAAAAGGCAGTGTCGACAATGCCCGCCGAGATTACGGTGACTTTAACCTCCGGCTGCTCTTCGAGTCTCAGGGTTTCTGCAATGGTATTCATTGCACTTTTGGTGGCAGCATAAACACCACCGTAGGGATGTGGTTTGCCGGCTGATACCGAAGAGATAAAAATGACATTGCCCTTTTTCATAAAGGGCAAAACCGCCCGTAAAACCCTGAGCATTCCACAGATGTTGAGGTTGATAACTTCGCACCATTTTTCAGGATCGCCTTCCCTGAGCTTTTCGTGAATTCCCCTACCGGCATTTAAAACCAATACTTCAGGCTGCCCGTGCCTGGAAAATTCCTCTACCAGATTATCCACATCTCCGGCAAGGGTAATATCACATTTCACATGCTTAATTTTGCCGTTTTCATTTTCAGGTGTGTGGATGTCGGCATTTATCACATGATATTTTTTGGAAAGTTTTGTTGAAATTGCTTTGCCGATGCCCGAACTGCCACCTGTGACCAAAGCGAGTGAATGGGTGTTTTTCATGATCATGCTGTTTTTTCAGGAAGGTCAACAGCAAATACTTTTCCATTCATCTATTTGTGGATTTCCGGTGATGGAACAGATTTTGCGATCCCCCCTGCATAATAAACTTAAAAAACAATTGGAATATGGCTGATTCAAAAACAACCACCGACCATCAGGTAATTAAGCAATGGGTAGAAGAGCGCAGCGGCCAACCGGCTGTGGTGCGCGGAACAGAAGAAATCGAGCCGCCTGCCGGGATGCTTCGCATTAAATTTCAGGACAGCAACGAGGATTTAAAAACAATCGACTGGAACACCTTCTTTGATACCTTTGAAAAGAAAAAGCTGGCTTTTCTGTACCAGGAAAAAACCGATGACTCCCGGCAAAGCAGGTTCTTCAAGTTTGTAGAAAGATCGTAACAACACGTCCTGAAAAAATACAACAGGTTGCCAGAGATAAAAAGGATGGGAATGAAGCTGCTTCAGATCGGGTTGCCCAAATCGGGCAATTACTGGTTATATAATATCATTCAGCAACTATACCGTTTAAACAGCCTGCCTAGCGGGAGTTTCATCAAAACACTCGCAATTTACCGGGAGGCAAGGCATTGGGATTTGAGCCACAGCCAGCAGGCCGGCATCGATATGATGGATATCGAGCGTGAAAAATGTTATTTTAAAATAAGTTCGCGGCTGCGCGAACCCATTCCCGATCTGGATGCATATGTGGAAAAAAGTAACCATGTATGGACGCATTCAGAGGTGTGTGAATATATCGGTGATATTCTGCGGCGATTCAATAAACTGGTTTACATTTACCGCGATCCGCGCGATGTACTGGTTTCGGCAGCCCGCTTTGCCTTTACGCCTTACATGCAGAAATACTTTCCCCACAACGAGCCCTCCTTTGAGGATTATATCAGGAATCGTCTGGAAAGCACTATCCACGACTGGATTTGGCATGTCAGCGATTATCTGATGCTGAGAGACCGGCACCACATTCATTTTATAGCCTATGAGCATTTGCTGGATAATTTCGGTGAAACTGCCGGCAATTTAGCCCGCTATCTGGATTTGCCAACGGATACAAAAATGATGGAAATGCTGAATAATGCGGTGCATTTCGATAGGCTTAAGAAAAAAGATCCCGGCCATGTAAAGAAAGGTCGCCGGAGGCAATGGGCCGAAACATTAACCGATGAACAGGTGATGCAGGTCCGGGAAATGGCAGGCCCGCTCCTCAGTTTGCTGAATTATCCTGAACACCGGCAGGATGACCGTTTGCCGGTGGCTGCCAATTCCGTCGATCTCCGGCAGATTGCACAGGTTTATCACCGCATGAAATATCATCAGGGTGCGCCGCTGCAACAAAGCTGACGGCAACAACGGATCAGCTTTGCACCGACATGCCCCCGTCGACATGAAGCATTTGCCCGGTAACATAGGAAGCATCTTCCGAGGCAAGATATACATATGCCGGCGCTACTTCCGAGGGCTGCCCGGCTCGCTGCATGGGGGTGTTTTCTCCGAACTTACCCACTTTTTCGCTTCCAAAGGTAGAAGGGATCAGTGGCGTCCAGATAGGTCCCGGGGCCACGCCGTTTACGCGAATTTTCCGATTCACAAGATTTTTGGCCAGTGAACGTGTGAACGACATGATGGCGCCGTTGGTTCCTGAATAATCGATGAGGTGACTGCTTCCGGCATAGGCTGTTACGCTGCTGGTATTGATGATGCAGTCGTACTCGTTGAGATGCTTCAGGGCCGGCTGCGTCATGTAGAACATCGCAAAGATATTGGTCTGATAGGTGCGTTCCATCAGGTCCGGGTCGATATCTTCGGGGCGGCTTTCGGGATGTTGTTCCCCGGCATGATTCACCAGGATATTCAGCTTGCCGAAGGTATCCACGGTTTTCGCCACTGCCTCTTTGCAGAATTCGCGGTTGCGGATGTCACCTTCTATCAGGAGGCATTTACGTCCTTCTTTTTCCACCATTTCGCGGGTATCGCGGGCATCGCGGCTTTCTTCGAGGTAAATCACGGCCACATCGGCACCCTCGCGCGCAAAATGGATGGCCACGGCACGCCCGATGCCGGAGTCGCCGCCAGTGATCAGCGCCACTTTATCCTTCAGCTTTCCGCTGCCTTTGTAGCCGTCGCGAATGCTCAGCGGCGCAGGGTCGAGTTGGGTTTCGTACCCGGGTGGTTCCTGTTGTTGCTTGTGTATCTTATCCGATCTTTTTTCGTGTTCTTTCATCTTGTTTTTATTTTTTTGCTCTCGGTGATCCTTTTCTTCTTCATCCTTTTCCACTTCTCCCGGTTTCAGGTTCGGATCGGCGCGAATGTATTCCTCCAGGCCGTCGCCTTTTTCGGTGGAAGGCTTTTTTTTGCGCACCCAGGCAGGTTGATTTTCCTTTACGTCTTCGTCTTTTTGCTTTTTATCTTCATTTTTCATCATAAATCGATTTTAAAGAAAAACTGCCTGAAAACAGGCCACAGTAACTGGGATTTGATTTCAGACAGTTTTTTAAATTACAGGAATAATCAATCTGATCCATCATAAGAAGAATCAGGCTTTTTCAGCTTTTGCATTCACACTGCTCACAGCGATGCTGTTGAGTTTGCTGTCGGCTTTCTTTTCTTCCTCCAGTGTTTCGTTCAGCAGATCGGCAACCTCGTTATGACCCAACAGGCCGGCATAATACGATGCCGTTCCGTAACCGGCTATTTCGTAATGTTCCACTTTTTGTGCGGCGGCAATCAATCCTGCATCCCGCACATTTTCGTCGGCATCTGCTTTAACAATGCCTTCACCTTCACTGATCAGGCCTTCCATGCCTTTGCATGTTCTCCCGGAAAGATCCTTTCCCAGAATATCTCCTGCTTTTTCTAGCCTTTCCTTCTGTTTTTTGGTTTCCTCCAGATGATCCTGAAAAGCCTTGATAAGGTTGGCGTTCGAGGAGGCTTTGACCATTTTGGGAAGCGCTTCGATAAGCTGTTCCTCGCCGCTGTACAGATGTTGTAATTCATGTATAAAAAGGTCGTGCAAACTTGAAATTTTATCTTTTGCCATAATTATTGATTTTATGAAGTTTATAATTCGTCATCGTGCATTCAGCAATACCGTGCCAGAAAAACAGGCATTGCGGACCAGGACATTTCAAAACAATGATTTTATAATGTTTGTCCCTGGCCAGGTAATTTTCCGATAGATTTGATGTTGAAAAAAATCCCGTCGATTCCACATTGGTGTGGACGGATTTAGGCAACAGAAAAGGAGTTTATTCCCAGCGGATGGCTTTTACGGGTGTGATACGGGTAATGACGTAAGAGGGAACCAACAGGAATAACAGACACACCAGCAGCGTACCTGCATTGAGAATTACCACGGGCAAAAGGTCGAGATTTACCGGCACCCACGGCACGTAGTACGATTCCTGATCGAGCCTGAATAATCTAAAATGTTGTTGCAGCAGGGCAATTCCCAGTCCGAGCAGGTTTCCGAACAGCAATCCGCGACCGATGATAAATGCTGCATTGTACATGAAAATTTTTCGCACCGACACGTTCTTTGCACCGAGCGCCTTCAGGATGCCGATCATATTGGCTTTTTCCAGAATGAGGATCAGCAGGGTGGAGATCATGTTGATGACAGCCACGGCGACCATCAGCACCAGGATGATGATCACGTTCATATCCTGCAGGTCGAGCCAGTCGAAAATCTGCGGATAAAGCGTGCGGATGGAGGTGGCGTTGAGGTCGAAGCCGATGGTATTGTAAACTTTTTCGAAGATGGGATCGATATTTCTGAAATCTTCCACAAACACTTCGAAGCCGCTCACCTGGTGGGATTGCCAGCCGTTCAGCCGCTGGATGTGCCGGATATCTCCGATAATATAGCGATCGTCGAATTCTTCCAGACCGGTTTCGTAAATGCCGGCAATCCGGAATTTCCGTCCGCGGGGGGTAAGTTGATCGGCATTGATGAAATAAACCCTTACCTCGTCTTCGAGGTTAAAACCGAGGGTATTGGCGATTTTGCGTGAGATCAGGATGTCGTCGGTACGGTTGTTTTCGTCGATCAGGAGCGGGGTGCCATCCACGAGTTTATCGCGAAAAAAACTCCAGTCGAAATCCGTCCAGATGCCTTTCAGCACAATGCCGTGAATCTGGTCCTGGGTTTTGATAAGACCCGATTTGGTGGCAAATACCTGGATATGCTTCACCCCGGCAGTGTCTTCGAGCGAAGGGTAAAACGGCTGATCCATTGAAACAGGCGCTGTTTCGAAAGATTTATTCAGATCGTAGCTGGTGATCTGGATGTGCGATCCGAAACCGATTACCTTTTCGGAAATCGCCGATTTGAAACCGGTGGTGATGGCCACCGACAGAATCATCACCGCCAGGCCGAGGGTGATGCTGATTACCGAAAGCCTGACGATGGGACGCGAAAAATCACCACGCTTCCCTGATAAAACACCTTTTGCTATAAAAAATTCGAAATTCAAAGCTGATATCGTTTGATGCAAAAGTAACCAAAATAAATCTCGGCCAAATTTGTTTATTTTTGGCAATCCAGTGTTATGTAAAAAAACAAAGCTTCAGTTATGGAAAAATACACCTCCGGAATATTGGTCTTGATAATCGTCTTTATTTTTTCATCCGCTCCCAGGGCTGCCGCTCAGCCAATGCAGCCCGACCTGGAATTTGAAACAGGCGCTGCCCGCACGGCTGATTATCTGCCCCTGCTGCATGAAAAGCAGGTGGCAGTGGTCGGCAATCATACCTCA
>JBKHBQ010000199.1:0-7170 GCA_046542305.1 Bacteroidales bacterium | reverse complement strand
CCGGTGAGGTCGTCGAGCAGGTTTTTGCCGAATATTCTTTCCAATGTTTCAGTTTCAACGAAAGGGTTCAGCATGATCCAGGTGAACAGGCATTTTGGGCAGCGGCCGCACCATGTGTCGGTTTTACTGCCTGCATTGCAGCTTTTAAAATCGTTGAAATACTTTGGCGCGCGCGCAAACAGGCGGGCAATCTGCAGTTCATTCAGCGGCCGGAGCAGGCTGAAATAATTTGCATCCGGAGTGATGTACTTTGCGCAGTACGTCCTGAAATCTGCTTCGAAGGCCCAGGATTTGGAGTACTGGTGGTTGATGTTTGTGCCGGGAATGGTAGCTTCGTTGGCGCTGGATTCGTTGCTCAGGGCAATGTGGCGGCTGTTGGTCAACCGTGCTGCAAGCACCGTGTTGAAAGCCACCACCGCCGAAAAAGGAGTATGCCCGTTGAGAAACCCCTGTTCGTTCAGCCGCAGCAATTCAGGGTCGATGCTCCTGGAAACCTCAAACACTTCATCCCGTGAAAAACCTGCAACCCTGGCCGTATCCAGGCTGGCACGTCTTGGATTGATGATGAACGGGATCATCTTCATACCGTGCTGCTGCAGCAATTCCAATGTCACCGCTGAATCCTTTCCGCCCCCGACCGGCACCAGCACCTGATCCCCGGCATCATATCCCACAGGATTGAAATTTATTTTGTTCACCGGCCGGATCAACATGAAATCCGATTCATCCGCAGCAATGCCGTTGGTGTGGAAAAACTCGCCGAGGCCATGGAAATAAAGATTTTTCCACCATGCCACCTGCTTTCGCGATAACCCGGCGGGACGGATGATGACCTGGGGCGAACAGGCCGCTTTCCAGTAGCTGATCAGCTCGATCATGCCGATCTGGAAGGCAAGATTTTTTAATTCGCTTTCGTTAATGTTATAACGGAAAAAGGGTTTCCGCGGAATGAAAAGCTCAGGATGAAAGACGTAACGGTCAGCCAGATTGAAATGATAACGGATTGATAATCCGGAATCGTCGATGGATGTGCTGAAATCTTCATAGACAAAATGCGGGAAATCCTGTCGCAACCGGCGATATAAAACGTTGTTTGCCTTTACAGACATGAAAACTTATGATCTTTTTGGATAAATATTTTTAAAATCAAAAGTAGATAATTAATTTTGAGTGATGGAAAATTTTGATGATATCATAAAAATCAAAACAAATAATATAAAACCCACCCGTGGGAAGATCCTGATTTCCGAACCCTTTTTATTCGATTATTATTTCAGGCGATCGGTGGTACTGCTTGCCGAGCATAATAAGGAAGGCTCTTTTGGGGTAATCATCAATAAGCCCATGAATGTGTCGTTTAATGAGGTGGTGAAAAATTTTCCGGAATACGAGTCGAAGGTTTACCTGGGTGGGCCGGTTAAAACCGACAGCCTTTTCTTTTTGCATACCTATGGCGAAATCGTGGAAAACAGCATGCCGGTGATCGACGGACTATACTGGGGCGGCGATCTGGAAAAGATCAAGGAAATGCTGCTGCTGGGCCAGCTCGACGAGGATGGCATCCGCTTTTTTATCGGCTATGCCGGATGGATGCCCAAACAACTGGATATGGAACTGAAGCGCGATTCGTGGTTGGTTTCAAAATTTACTACCGACCAGATCTTGAGCCTCGACCCGGACAAAATGTGGGAAACTTCGCTGCTGGAATTGGGAAAAAAATACAGGCACTGGACCAATTTTCCTTCGGAGCCCACCCTCAACTGACCCATGAAAATCCGCCTTTTCATTAGCCGAAGGCGCAGTAATTACAAATTAATGTTATACCGCCACGTGCATGGTTTCGGCGATTGTTGATGCTTGAGGGATAGGCAGGTTTTCTTTTTTCAGGCCTTCAATATGGAATTCTATGGCTTCCCTGATGTTTCTTTTTGCTTCCTCAATGGTGTCGCCAAACGACACACAGCCCGGCAGATCGGGAACAGAAGCCCCGAAGTGCCCCTTGCTGTTTTTTTCGAATATGATGAGATATTGAATCATTTTAGTCCTGCTAATTTTAAGATGCTGTTTTCTAATCCTTTTGGTAAATCTTCCGACATTTTATGGCCGGGAATAGTAATTAAGTCATCGATATTAGGATGCTTAAATTGCATGTGGCTTCCTTTCTGCCTGACTTACACCCATCCGTTGTCCTAAATGAGCTGTATGATTTCCTTAACTTTCAAAGTTTAACTTTGGGTTCTCAATAACAAAATTGCGGAAAAATTTCGCAATCTTTCATGCTGCTTTTAAGTTTGTGTTTATTGATAACTTTTTCCTGATCTTTCGAAAATTTCTGCCTGAAATCCCTAATTTTGGCAATGCCAAAAAAGGGAGCGCATGTCGAATCACCATCATCATCCGGAGTCCAAATATGCCATCGTTGACATTGAGACCACAGGTACCAGCTACAAAAGCGGGAAAATCACCGAAGTGGCCATTCTGATCCATGATGGGCATAAAGTCGTGGATGAATTTACTTCACTTGTCAATCCGGAACAACGCATTCCGTACCGCATTCAGCAGATGACCGGCATCAGCGACCAGATGGTTGAAGATGCCCCGAAGTTTTATGAGGTGGCCAAACAAATTGTGGAGATCACCGAAGACTGCGTTTTTGTGGCCCACAATGCCAGTTTCGACTACAACTTTATCCGGCAGGAATTCAAATACCTCGGCTATGAATACGAGCGCGAAAAAATCTGCACCGTAAAACTCAGCCGCAAGCTGATTCCGTACAAGAAATCGTACAGCCTGCAAAACCTGTGCGCCGAACTGCAGATCACCAACGAGCGGCCCCACAGGGCTTATGGCGATGCCCGCGCCACGGCTGCTTTGTTCGACCTGCTGCTAGCCATCGATCCGAACCCGGCCGGAATTTCACTCCAGGGTCTCAACAGCAATCTCGATCCGGGCATGATAAGGAAATTACCGGAAGAGCCGGGGGTATATTTTTTTCTGGATGAAAACCATTCGGTGATTTACGTCGGGAAAAGCAAGAATATTAAATCGCGCGTCATGTCGCACCTTACCAACTGCACCACCAAACGCGCGCTGGAAATGAAAAATACGGTGGCTTCCATAGATTACGAACTCACCGGCAACGAACTGATCGCCCTGCTGCTGGAATCGCACGAAATCCAGCGGCATATGCCCCGCTTCAACCGGGCGCAGCGTCGCACCGGCTACAATGTGGGGCTGTTTCATTACCTGGATGACGAGGGATACCTTTGCCTGAAGATCTGTAAGCTCGACGACTGCAATGGCGATGTGCCACTCACCACGTTCAATTCGCACACGGCCGCCAAAAATTTCCTGTTTCAGCTTTGCGAGGATCATCAGCTTTGCCAGAAATTGTGCAACCTCTATGCTACGCGTAATTCCTGCTTTCAATACAAGATAAAGGAATGCCACGGCGCCTGCATCGGCGAGGAACCGCCCGATGATTACAACGCCAGGGTGCAGGCAGTGATTGGAAGGTATGAATATTCCCGGCCGGATTTCCTGATCATCGGCGATGGAAGATGCGACGACGAGTGCTCGGTGGTGTGGGTGGAGCACGGGCGCTACCATGGCTTTGGCTTTGCTTCACGCGATGTGAACGGGTACGATCAGATATCGTTTTTAAAAGATTCGGTGAAACCCTATACCGAAAACAAGCACGTTCATTCGATCATCAGAAGCTATCTTGAACATAATAAAAATATCAGGGTGATCGATCTTGAACCGGGCATATAATCCGTTATGCTTTCTGCAGGATTTTCTTATTTTTACAGCGACCAAAATCATCACCGATCTATGAAAATAAATCTGTACTTCAGTGTCTTTTGCGTGTTAATTATTTCGATGGCTATGTATGGCTGTGGCGCCAAAAAGATGGTAAAACAGGCCGAAGAATACGAATCGGCGGGCATGTTCAAAGACGCGGCCGAGCTTTACTACGAAGCTTGCCTGACAAAGCCCGACAAACCGGAGATCCGGATTGCGCTGAAACGGAGCGGACAACTGGCCCTTGAGGATATGGCGGCAAAGGTGGGTGAGGCCTACAGCCGCGGCGACGACAAAAAAACTGTTTACGAATATGTTTTGGCCGTGGGCTTTGCCGAAAAAATTGAAAAGGCCGGCATCAACCTGAATATCGATCCGGCCATGAAACGGCAGTATGAAGAAGCCAAAAACCGCTACCTCAGCGATCGGTATGCCGAAGGGCTGAGAAATCTGGATGAGAAAAACTACGACGGGGCCAAAGCCGTCTTTGCAGAGATCAAAGAGATCGATCCTGCATTTCGCGATACCGAACTGTATCTTGACCAGGCAACCTATGAACCCGTTTACCAGGAAGCGGCGGTGCTTTTTTCTGACAGAAAATATATGGAAGCCTACCAAAAATGGGCGTGGATCTGTCAGCGCGAAAAAAACTACAGCGATGTAGCCGAAAGAATGAAGCAGGCACTTCGCGAACGTTATCGAGAAGGCAGCCTGTTGCTGATGGATGAAAATTTCGACGGCGCTGCCGTGGCGCTGGGCGAGGTTTACCGTGCCGACCCTGATTTTGAGGATGTAAAGGCCCAATATGCCGAAGCTAAAAACGAACCCGTTTACCGGCAGGCAAAAATTTACCTGGATGGCGGAAAATGCCGCACCGCCTATTTCGGTTTCGAACGGATTTTGGCGGATGCCGGAACCTACAAAGACTGCCGCGAACTGAAAGATCGGGCGCTCGAATGTGCCCGCTATCCAATGGCCGTGCACACACCGGTTTTTAGAAATTACAATGCCGAAGCCATCGAATTTGAGAATGCCCTCGTAAAAAAACTGCTTGATCTGGACGATCCATTTTTGAAAGTGTACGACCTCACTTCCATCGACAGCCGCATCGACCGGGCCATTGTCGACCGTTCCGGAAACATCGACCGTGGTCAGCTCAATCAGCTCGCCGACCGGCATGATATTAAAGCGGTGCTGATCCTGGATTTTTCAGATTTTAAAAAACAGGGAGGCCGGGCCAAAAAAATAGAAAAAACCGGCTTTGAGCGCGAACTGGTGAAAACCACCACAGGCCAAACCAGTTATGTAGATAAAAAGGTTACCTATGCCGAATTCACCCAGAAGAATAAAGTAGAACTGGCGGTGCGATACAAACTGATCGATACCCGAACCGGGGAGATCCTGCTGTCGGACAGCTACAGCGGCGAAGAATCCGATGAGATGAATTATGCACGGTACAATGGCAATCCTAAAGCTTTGTATCCTTCCATCGAAATCAACAATACCTTTTCGCCCGACGACAGAAACTACAACAAACTGCAAAGCCTCCTGCGGAATGATGATAAGATCACTTCGATGGATGTGCTGCAAAGAAATCTGTTTTCCGGTCTGACCGGCGACATTGCCGGCGATATCAAAAATTTCAATCCTGAAAGATGAAAAAAATATTACGCTTCCTGATCGTTATTGGCATTGTATCCGCATGCTCATCAACAAAAAACATGAGTTACGACGAGCTGATGAAAGGCGCACCGTCGTGGGTCAGACAAACGCCCGGCGATCCTGCGGCATATCACGGCGTGGGGATGGCCTCCAAACTTACAGACGACAACTATCGCGAAAAGGCCAGGCAAAATGCTCTGGCAGAACTGGCCGGAAGCATTTCGGTGACCATTTCGGCTACGTCTGTGCTCAATCAGTTTGAGTTCGACAACAACTACAGCGATTATTACCGCGACAATATCCGGTTGAGCACACAAAACCAGCTCGAAGGCTATGAACTGGCGGGTAGCTGGGAGAATGCACAGCAGTATTGGGTGTATTTTGTATTGCCAAAAAATGTGTATCAGCAGAAAAAGGCAGCACGTATCGGCAAAGCCCGCAACCTGTCCGAAGATAAGTATGACGAAGCCCGGCAAATGTACAGCAGCGGAAACCTGCCCGAGGCGCTCCGGTTTCATGTACAGGCCGTGGAAGATATAAAGGAAGTGCTGGGTGAAGATTTGGGTGCCGATGAACAGACCGGCAAATCCTGGTCGACGATGCTTTTTTCGGATTTTGCCGCCCACGTTCAAAACCTCAGGATTGAGTATCCTGTGGAAGAAATCCGGGTGAAGCGTGGCGAATCGCCGGGTGGCGGCAGCATGGATGCCGGGCTGCTGGATGCAGCAGGAAATCCGGTTGGCGGGGTGCCCGTTATTTGCAGGCTTTCCTGGCTCAAGGGCAGGGACTTTGGGGTGCAAACGGATGCCCAGGGCCGCTTCAGGATTGCCATGCGGCCATTGATTTCAGCCGCATCTTCAGAATTTATTACCTCAGGGGTGGATATGGAAAAGCTGGTTTCGGACTACACCACCGATCCTGTGGTACGAAAGCTGTTGGGAGCCGTGAGGGTGCCTGAATACGTGCTTCCGGTAAAGGTGGAGCCGCTGCGGGTGTATGTGGCTGCCGAACTGGAAAATCTCGGGCAGGTATCGGATGCGACCGCGCTGGCTACCTCCCTGAGAAACCTTTTTGAAAAGGGAGGCTTTGTGATCAGTCAGCAATTATCGGATGCCGATTTCGAAGTGACGACCTCCGCTGCAACGAAAAGCGAAAACGAACGCAACGGCAGGTTTGCTGCCAGCCTGAAAGCTACGATCATTGTAAAGGATAAAGCCGGGAAGGAGCGGTTTTTCCGCACCGTCGACGATGTTTCAGGCCTGGGCAGTGATTTCGACTCGGCAGGCCGCGATGCCATCGACGCTTTCATAAACCGGCTCAACATCAACCTTTATCCTGAAATGCAGCGCGCAATTTTTTATCAGCTATAACAGGCAAGTTTATGAATGAATTGATCATCGACGTCGAAGATATTACGGTTTACCGCAGAAAGATCCTTGTGCTGTCGGGCATCACCTTTCAGATGGAACCAGGGGAGTTTGTGTACCTGATCGGCAAAACCGGCAGCGGAAAGAGCAGCCTGCTCAAAACGCTGTATGCCGAGCTCACTATCGAAGAGGGGCAGGGGAGAGTCAGCGAATTTAATCTGGCTACCATTGGCGCAAAAGAAATTCCTTTTTTGCGGCGGCATCTGGGTATAGTATTTCAGGATTTTCAGTTGCTCAGCGACCGCACCGTAAACGAAAATCTGGTGTTCGTTATGCA
>JBKHBQ010000198.1:0-7193 GCA_046542305.1 Bacteroidales bacterium | reverse complement strand
TTTTCAATGGAGGGCTTTATGCCGTGGATGAATGGGATGGCAACCTGAGGGAAACCTACATCAATAATGTGGATTTAAGGTGGGAGATGTTCTGGGACAGAGGGCAAAATGTTTCAGCCAGTGTTTTTTATAAAGACTTTGATGCACCTATTGAATTGGTTCGTCTTACATCAGGTGTTACAAGTACAGAGTATCAGCCCCGTAACGTGGGAGACGGGACTTTATACGGAGTGGAATTTGAATTCAGCAAGAGCTTAGACATACTGGCAACTGCTTTGAAAGATTTCAATATCAGCGGAAACGTAACACTTACAAAATCAGAGATTATAATGACCGAGTCGGAATTCAACTCGCGAAAAGAATTCGAGAAAGTGAGGCAAACTATTGAAAAAACCCGAAACATGGCCGGCCAATCTCCCTATGTGATTAACGGCGGCATAAGTTACAATAATTATGATACCGGACTTTCAGCAGGACTTTTCTACAATGTGAAAGGAGAAACGCTGTCAATTGTTGGAACCGGAGTTTTCCCCGATATGTATGTCAGGCCATTCCATAGTCTGAACCTGAGTATCAACAAAAATCTTGGCGAGGCACATAATACCAGCATCAACTTTAAAATATCCAACATACTAAACCAGAAGGTAGAAGGCGTATTCAAATCATTTAATGCCAGGCCTGAGCTCTATAATCGTTTCAATCCCGGCAGAACTTTTAGTTTAGGCATTAGTCATAATTTTTAGTCTGACAACAAAAAACCCCAATCTTACAAAAGATGGAGGTTTAACTTAAAATCTGAAGGCCAAAAGGCTAATTTTTTCTTATCATCCCCTAAGTTGAGCTTTTGGTTGCAATGCCGCTCTTCTTAGGCCAACCCAACCTGACGGCGTTTTCTGCCCGGGTTGGGTTCAATTTTTTTTAATACTTTTTCTCCATGGCCAGGTTGCCATTTTCATCCCACATAAACCAGTTACCACTTTTCTCGCCATTTTCGTAATAGATGTCGTACCGTTTGTTGCCGTTCGAATCCCACACGTACCAGTGTCCGTGCTTCTCGCCATCCTTAAAATTGGCTTCGGCTGTCAGGTTCTGCTTTTCGTCCCAGGTGTACCATGTGCCGTGTTTTAAACCAGTTTTGTACGACCTTTGTTCTTTTTTAGAACCGTTATCGAAGTAGATCATTACGATGCCGTCTTCCTGGCCGTCGACAAGATTCATCTCCATTTTCAGGTTTCCGCTATCGTAATATTCCTTGTAAATACCGGTAAAAAGGCTTCCGTCTTTGTAGTAGAGTCCGTCTTTTTCAACGATTTCCTGGGCAAATCCCGCCGCAAGAAAAACCAGTAACATTCCTAATGTTAAAACCACCTTTTTCATTTTGCCTCCGTCTTAAAATGAATAAATTTTACCACAAATATATACATAATTAACGTTGTGTTAACATTGAATTAATATTCACTTAACATTAAGTTTACTTTGGATTTATTTTGTTTCTGATTATGTGGAAGTTATAAAATTTTGTGCAGCAAACATTTTCATACATCGCTACAATTATTAAATATTCATCAACCAAAATGCAGTAAAAAAAACCGGCTGCATTTGCGCCGGTTCCATTTTTTTGGTTTACTTAACGGGTACTTTAATCCCGGTAGAAAATGAACCTGGTTATGAAGATGCCGATGCCATCATCCTTACCTGCATCGCTTTCCACACCGCTCAGCACAAATTGAAGTTTCCATCCGTCCTTTACCAGCTTGTTGATCTTTGCCGTGATCATCGCGTCGTTGGAGGCAATATTCTGGAAATTTATGCCAACCGCGCTGTAAAAGTTGAGCAGTTTTGTTTCCTCGAAATTCTCCACCCTGGCATCCGACCGGCTTACATCCTTTTGCCTGCTCTTCTTCCCGTCAGTCCGTTCGGTGGTGAAATCAACAACCGAAAGACTGTCTTTGGATTCTATGATCCTGGAACGGCCTAAACCCATTGGCACCACCGACTCAACCGTGGTAACCACCTTGTATTCCTGAGCCATACTGCTCAAAACCATTGCGGTGACAAAAAATGCAGCTAACATAAGTTTTTTCATGTGCAATAAATTAGATGAGTAATTAAATGATCAGCTAAAACAATTCAAAAGACAGAACAGCCTTCAATGGGTTGCATTTTTTTTTGATGCGGGCACCTTACAGGGCTTTATGCCACAGGAGATCAGGATAAAAAAAGTTCTGAGAAAAGAGTAGGAATTATAAAGGCTTCAAATCGATGATGAGGTCCTTTTGCTTATCCACTACCAGATTGGCTATCGCTTTCTCTTCGTAGGATATATAGGAAATCTTCAGGTTGTAGGTGCCTGGTTTCAATGCGGGGATTTCGAAATTGCCGAGAATATCCGTAAACACGCTGATATCCGTGCCTTCCACTTCTATTTTGGCACAAACCAGCTTTTCGCTCGACTCCTGATCAACTACACAACCCGTTAAGGAACAGGTGGTGATGCCGCTTTTGGATTTGGTATTTTTATCGTCATTTCCATTTCCGGCCCATGCAGCCGAGGTGATAAAAACAATCAACATCAAGGTCAGGATAATTCTTTGCATCATCATATTTTTGATGGTGCAAAATTAGCGTTGATCATTGCATGGTTATTTAAATACGATTTAACTTTTCCTTAAGTTAAGGTTAATTTAAGGTTAAGTAAACGCGTTGCGGAAGCAAAAAATATAACTTTGTTCATCACAAAGGAATGATAATGAGCAAGCCTGAAATCACCAAAGACATTTACATTGAGGAACTTGTAAACCATTATCCGTTTACGGTAAGGTACCTTGCCAAAAAAGGAATAAAGTGCATTGCATGCGGAGAACCGATCTGGGGAACCCTTGGGGAAGCCGCACGGGAAAAAGGATTTGATGACGCAGCCGTCAGCGATATGATAACGGAAATGAAGGAAGAAGCCCGGAGGCAATCCTGATTTCAGGGCGCCAGCCTGCAGATTTTCCAGCCGTTGTTTTCACGGAAATATCCGATTCGATCGTGAAGCCGGTTTTCGCGGCCCTGCCAGAATTCCATATAAACCGGCTTCACCAGGTACCCGCCCCATTGCGGGGGTCGCGGAATATGACCGCCGGGATATTGCTGCTTTACATCATCGCGCAGCTTTTCGAGATGTTCCCGGTTTATTACGATTTCGCTTTGCGGAGAGGCTGCCGCACTTAAGCGGCTTTCGTATGGCCTGGAATGAAAATATTCCTCAGATATCTTATCTGAAACCTTTGTTGCCGTACCTTCGATGCGCACCTGCCGTTCGAGGCCGTTCCAGAAAAAGGTAAGGGCCACACCCGGGTTTTCGTCAATTTCGCGGCCTTTCCGGCTGGCATAATTGGAAAAAAATGTAAATCCCTCCTCGCAGACATCTTTAAGCAAAACCACCCTGAGCGAAGGCACGCCGGCGGAATTTGCTGTAGCCAGAAGCATGGCCGTTGGATGCACGATTTGGGCATGGATCGCCTCCTGCATCCAAATCCTGAACTGTGCCAAAGGATCATCTTCTACAGATGCTTCATCAAGCCGGCCGTTCAGATATTCTGCACGGATATCGGCCAAAGATTGTTTTTTGCTTTTCATGTCAATAAATATCCTCCATCCACTGTAATGCAAACTCCCGTAATATGCGATGCAGCGCGGGATACCAGAAACAATACGGCATTGGCCACGTCCTCACCGGAAGCAAGTTTTTTCAGCGGTGTCCGCTTTATCACACTTTCAGCCAACGGGGCTGCATGTTTTCGCAAACCTTCCGAATCTACCAGTCCGGGGGCCACGCCATTCACCCTAATGCTGCGCGGCGCCAGTTCGGCAGCCAGCGACCTGGTGTATGCATCCACTGCGCCTTTCGAGGCATCGTAGTGGGCTGTCTGCCCAAATCCGGGATGTATGGCATTGATACTTGAAATATTCACTATAGCGCAACCGGGTTCTTTCATGTGTTTGAGGGTTTCCCTCGTCATCAGAAAAAGGCCACGCACATTCAGTTCCATCACCTCGTCCCAGGCGGCGGCATCCAAATCCTGCTGTAGCGACAGGCTGAACACCCCGGCGTTATTTACCAGAACGTCGATCCGCCCGAAATGTTCAGCAATGGCGTCAACAGCCCGCAAGATATCTTGCTCCTCCCGCAGATCGGCTCTGACAAAGAAAGCGGGCATGTTTCCCTGCGCCAGCATGTTTTCCGCTTCTTTCGCCGCATCGTTGCTATGGTGAAATATCACGGCAACCGAGGCGCCTGCTTCAGCAAGCCGTTGACTTATGAACCTGCCGATACCGGAAGCTCCACCGGTGACTACGGCAACTCTTCCTTTCAACGAATACAAAGCTTCAAACGCTTCCATGGCTATGTGTGAAAATATTTTCTGATTTCATCCTTCATCGCACTGTAAGTTAACAGGATGTCCTGCTCTTCGGCAGCTTCGAAATCCGCGAATTCGAATCCCGGCGCCATAGTGGTCCCCACCAGCGCATAGCGGCCACCGTCCTTCAGGCGCGTACCCTGCCAAACGCCCGCCGGCACGCACACCTGCGGATGTTCATTATTTTCGAGATCCTGCCCGAGGAGGATGATTTTTCCTCTTCCACCGGGAAACAACTGCAACTGCTCCAGCGGGTCGCCGAGATAGAAATGCCAGATTTCGTCGGCAGGGAGCCTGTGCAACGCCGAAAAACTCTCAGGAGTCACCAGGTAATAAATACAGGTATATGCCGACCGTGAATCAGTGTAACCTTGCGGCAGGCATTCTCGGGAGAGCTGTAGGTCAGATCTGAATGTTTCGCGATAAAAGCCGCCTTCTTCCGGAAGCGGCTCCAGGCCCAGCATTTCAATCACTTGCCGGGGAGTAAGATTTATTCTACTTTTGTTTTGCATTCCGGAGTCGTTTTTTCGTTTGATGGCGAAAAATACGAAAAAAACCGGAGCCGGCACTTCACCATGCGAAACATCAGGTTAATCCGCAAAAAAGAACGATACGGCCTCACCGGCTGGGGCTGGCTGACAGTGTTGGTGTTTTTCCTGCTCGCAGGCTGGATCATCATCAAAGGCATTGTGCCTTTCCTGTCGAAGTCCGATCCCGTTGAAGCGAGGGTGATGGTGGTCGAAGGTTATATCCCCGACAAATCATTGCATGAGATCATCAGGATATTCAGGGAAAATAATTATGAACTGCTGATCTCCACCGGCCCCACCTACGATCAGGGATTTTTTGCTACAGGCATCCGATCGGCGGCACATCTCATCGGATATTCCCTGCTCCGGCTGGGATTCGATTCTACCAAACTGGCCATTGTGCCTGTGCCGGGCGAAATCTTCAGGGACCGCACCTACAATTCGGCGTTGGTGAGCCGGGCGTATCTCGAAAAAAACCGGCCGGATATCAGGAGGATCAACCTGGTGTCGCAGTCGGTTCATGCGCGGAGGAGCTGCAACCTGTACCGCATGGCATTCCCACCGGAAATCGAAGTGGGCAATATCGTCATTCCAACGGATGGCATCCGGTCGGGCAACTGGTACCGCTCTTCCCGCGGCTTCCGGACCGTGGTCAACGAAGCCATTGCCTACCTGTATGTGATCCTGTTCTTCCATCCATAGTTTAGGCCGGCGTCCCCCAAACAAATCCACATGCCGCTTGTTTATCCTTGAAAATTCAACATAACATGAAAAAAATCGGCATCTTTTACGGTTCAACCCTTGGCAATACCAGGCGCATAGCAGAAAAAATCCAGGCACAGTTCGGTGCTGAAAACGCCATTCTGCACAGCATGGAAAACAGCAAGGCAAAAGATATACTGTTTTACGACAACCTGATTTTGGGCACCTCCACCTGGGGCGTGGGCGAAATGCAGGAAGACTGGGAAAACTTTGCCGCTACCCTGAAATCGCTCGACCTGAGCGACAAAAAGATCGCCCTTTTCGGTGTGGGCGATCAGAAGGAATGGACTGACAGTTTTGTAAACGGCATGGGCATGTTGCATCACCACCTGCCTGCCAAAGAAAATGTTGTGGGATTTACCTCTCCCGACAGCTACCACTTTGAAATTTCACTGGCCATACAAAATGGTGAATTTGTGGGCCTGCCCATTGATGATGTCAATCAGCCGGAACTTACCGACAAAAGGATTGAAAGCTGGGTGGAACAACTGAAAAGAGAATTCCACTGAAAACCTTAAAATATCTGTAAACTTGCCCGAAAAAATAAGGGATGAATTTACAAAGCATATTTCTCCTCACATTGTTTGCAATTCTGGCGGTGATATTTTTCACGGTGATTGCACGCGTAAAGGCACAGGGCGGTGAGTTGTTCGGCAGACCCACCATCAATATTTATTTGCAATTGATTGGGAAGTTTTGCCTGATCTTACCTGCGGGATTTTTATTGTTATCTGCCTTTGGGATTGACCTTGTACGGGTAGAAGTGCCGCTGTACATGCAATGGATCGCGCTGTTCATTTTCTTCGAATCCATCCTTTTTCTTACCATTTCGCTGTGGCATTTAGGCCGTTATACCAAGATGGGGCTTCCCAAATCCGACGGCCTGCGCCTGAAAACCGGCGGCATCTACCGGCTGAGCCGCAACCCGATGTACCTCGGCCTCATCCTGATGGCCATTGCCTCTGTAATATATGTGCCCCACCCTGTTAATATCGGTTCGGCTTTGGCCGGTATCGTCATTCATCATAGGATTATTCTTGCCGAAGAAAAATTTCTTTCCGAAAAATTCGGGAAGGAATACAGGAATTACCGTGCTCACACAAGAAGGTATTTATAGTTTACGGAGAGAAGCAGGCAGAAGCTTTTCAAAAAAAAATCACCCCACTTCCTTCTCCTCCTTCCAGTGGGGATTAGCCGAATAGAAAACCGCCTTTTCGGTGATTTCCATTTTGATGATATCAAGGCTGATCAGGTCGACCAACACCTTTTCGGCCACCTTTCTGGAAATTCCGGCCACTTTTCTGAATTTGGATAAGGTGATGCTGCCATACTCCGAGATGTAATCGAGCAGGATTTTTTCCTTGTCGGTGTAGCGGATGGTGATGCCTTTCTTCCGTTTTTGTTTTCGCCAAACGCTCAGCAGAACGGTATTGGCCAGCAGGTTCTGATCGTTCACCCGGATATACACCTTCCAGTTTCCGTCTTTATCGGGAGC
>JBKHBQ010000197.1:0-7255 GCA_046542305.1 Bacteroidales bacterium | reverse complement strand
AATAGTTTTTATTGTAATCGGAGCTATTGTGCTGCTGATTGTGGGAGCGCTGATCTTTATCCGCCAGGACGCCGGAAATGTTGCCGACAAAATACTCAGGGACCAGTTTGCCAATTCCGATCTCAGCCGGGCCTATCGGCTGGATTTTAAGGATGTGGAAGTAAAACCCTTTTCAGGCAACCTGATCATAAAGGAGCTGAGCCTTGTACCCGATTCGGGAATTTACGGGGCGCACGATTCCATCCTCTTCCAATTCCCCATGCTTTACCGCGTTAAGGTGCCCAAAATCGTGGTGAAGGGTTTCAACCCCGAAACCGGATTCGACCTTGACGAGATCTCGTTCGAGTCGGTGAGCATCCAAAAACCGGAAGTGCGTCTGATCGATTATCTCACCAAAGAAAAAAAACAAGCCCTGCGCCGCGAATATGCCGAAAAGCAGGAGCAGGACACCTCACAAAAACAACCCACACCCAGGCTTGTGGAAATTGATGCTTTCGATCTGTGCGACGGAAAATTCGAGTTTTACGACCATTCCAGGCAAAAGATTATTTTTTATTCGGAAACCATCAGGGTAAATGTGGACAGCCTCAACCTGAAACCGGCTCACCTGATGGCTTCGCTGCTGAAGAAAAAGTTCAGCAAGGCCGTTGTGGCGCTCGGCGGGCTGCATTATAAACTGGAGAACGGTTTTTACCACATGCAGCTCGGCGAATTCTCCTGGTCGCTGCACGACAACCTCATCACCCTGAACCACTTCGAAATGATTCCGCAATACGACACCACTGAATTCGGGAAACAATTCGGCCGCCAGACCGACCGCATGGACCTTCAGGTAAAGGAACTACAGATTCACCAACTGAACATTGAACGCCTGGCCGAAAACGGCGGCATCGAAACGCCGCTGATCCGCATCATAGAGCCGGACCTCTGGATTTACCGCGACAAAAATGTCCCGCTCGACCGCAGCCGTTACCCCAAGCTTCCGCATCAGGCAATAGGTGCTGCAGCGCAATATATCAAGATTGATAAGATCGAATTGCAGAACGGGCACGTAAAATACGAGGAGCTGGCTACTGATGCGCAAAAAGCCGGTACCGTACCCATCGAAAACCTCTATGCATCCATTTACCAGGTGACCAACGATATGGAATCCATTCGCAAATCAGGACCCATGAAGTGGGATGTTCAGGGGGTGTTCTTCAACGAAGGGAGCCTGAAAGTAGAGGTGAGCTTCCCTGCCGACCTGCAGCAGGAGTCGTTTACATTTAGCGGGAATATAGGCGAAATGAACATGCCGGAGTTCAACAGCATTACCGTTACCAACGAGCATATCCGCATTGAGGAAGGACAGATCAACCGCCTGGAATTCGATGCCGATGCGGGGCCGGAATATGCCACCGGAACCATGTTGTTCAATTACGACAATCTGAAGCTTTCTATTCTTAAAAATGAAGCCAAAGCGGGAAATGAAGAACTCGGGCTGCTCAGTTCGCTGGCCAATGTGGTGATAAGAAGTTTTAATCCCGGAAAAAAGAGCAACAAGTCTGCCGACCCGGCAGAAATCTTCTTTGAACGTGACAAGAACAAATCCATTTTTAACTACCTGGCCAAAACGTTGATCAGCGGCATTAAGGCAACTATCATTCCCGGCTTTTCCTTAACAAAGGATAAATATGACCGCCAGCAGAAGCGCCAGGAAAAAAAAGATGCCCGGCAGGAAAAGCGTGAAGAACGCAAAAACCGCAAGCCATAACAGGATCAGGCATTCCCTGCCGGTTCCGCATTCTCCTCGGTAAAGGTAATATCACCGTGCCGTTCGATGCATTCAGTGATCTTCTTTTTGAATTTCCAGCAGGTCATCTGCCGCTTCTCCAGGCGACGCGAAATGTCGTATGACGAAATGCCGGGGGTGCTGCACACCAGGTATGCAATCTCAAAAGCTTCCGTGAGCGGGATCTTGCAACGGTGAAAAATGGTGTGGGCCGTTGCCGATTCGTCATGCTTGCACCGGGTGCACCTGCGCGAATGAGGGGTTTTGCCCTTGCAAAAGTTGGTATGGCCGCATTTCCTGCAAACAAAGCCATTTTGCCACTTTTCACCTGCCAAAAATTCAAGGCACTTTTCTTCGTCCGAAAACACCGATCTGAACTCGATCGGCTTAAGTTTAACAAATGTATTTTTCATCTCTTCATCCACATTAATCCCAAAATCGTGTCGTTGTGACCGGAAAAAAGAAATATCCGGCTTTAGCACGGTAATTGCAAAAATAGTTAAAAAGTGATACTAAAACGATTTAATTGTAAAATTATTTATATATTTGCATTCGAAAAATGAATCACAATAAAACGTTTAACCATATGAAAAAAATCAGTTCAATCTTCATGCTGGCCCTGATGCTCAGTTTCAGCGGCAGTGCCTGTTCATCATCAGGAAACGAATCAGCAGCCGGCAAATCCGAAACCACGGTTTCGAATCCTTCCGGATCGGACAACGAAACGGCCAAACCTGAATTTCTTACCAAAGAAACCTTCAAGGAAAAAATCTGGGATTACGAGCTAAACCCGCAACAATGGATTTACGAAGGCGACAAACCGGCCATTATCGATTTTTATGCCGACTGGTGCAAGCCCTGTAAAATGGTGGCTCCGATACTTGAAGAACTCTCGAAGGACTATGCCGGCGAGATAAATATTTACAAAATAGATACGCAGGTGGAACGCGAACTGGCAGCAGTATTCCAGGTGTCGAGCATTCCCACCTTTCTTTACATCCCCGCCGAAGGTCAGCCGCAAATGGACCGGGGATTCAAGGACAAGGCCACGTTCGAAAAAATTATCAACGAAGTTTTATTAAACGAATAATCAAGGATTAGCAAAAGTTAATTCGCAAAACCTATTGCTATTATGGAACATTTAACAAAAGAAACATTTCTGGAAAAAGTATTTAATTTCGAAGAAAATAAAGAATGGAAATTTCAGGGCGACCTGCCCTGCGTAATTGATTTTTATGCCGACTGGTGCCAGCCCTGCAAAATGGTGGCCCCGATCCTGGAAGAACTGCAGGAAGAATACAAGGGCAAGATCAATATTTACAAGATCGATACCGAGGAGCAGCAGGAATTATCGGCTGCATTCGGCATCCGCAGCATTCCGTCGCTGCTGTTCTGCCCCACAGACGAACAGCCACAGATGGCACAGGGCGCCCTTCCGAAAGACACGCTCAAGCAGGTGATTGAAGATGTGCTGCTGAAAAATCCGAAAGAAGAAGTTTCGAAGAATTAAATAAACTTGTAACACTTGTTTTCTTAAAAGGTGCGATACTGCGGTATTGCACCTTTTTTTTGGTGAAAAAGGAAAACCAGAAAAGGGACCAGGATAAAAACAGATATGAAAAATAATTTGAAACCTTCAGGCGGATGATGCCCGGCGGCTGAAAATTTCCTGAAAAAGGTAATTTTGCCACATGGATCGCAGTACATCGATAAGCAAGCTGCTTTTGCCGGTGGCATATCTCCCGCCGGTGCATTATTTCGGCATGATGATGAAGGCGGGTGAAGTATGGGTTGAACAGCACGAAACCTATCCCAAGCAAACCTATCGCAACCGCTGCGAAATCTACACCGCCAACGGAAAGCTTCCCCTGAGCATCCCTGTAAATAAAATCCATGGCAACCACACCCGGACCAGGGATGTGCTGCTTTCGGATCATGAAAACTGGCAGGCGCTGCACTGGCGGGCCATCCGGTCAGCCTATGCCAATTCGCCGTTTTTCCTTTATTACCACGACAGTCTGGAACCTTTTTTCAACAAGCCTTACCATCGCCTGCTGGATTTCAACCTCGCACTGATGCAGGTGCTGATGGACCTTTTGGGAATCGGAAAAAAAATACACCTCACCCGATCCTTCGATCCGGCGCCTGAAAACATGCTTGATTTACGCGAAGCGCTTCATCCAAAAAAGACGTTCCACCATTTTACCTTCCGCCCCTACCACCAAACCTTCGGAGAAAAACACGGTTTTATTCAGGGACTTAGCATGATCGATCTTTTGTTTAATGCCGGCCCCGATTCAATCCACATCATTTCTGATTGACAGGTGATCCGCTTTACCGGTGCGAACGGATTTGTCAGGATGGTGAAATTAATGGTGAAACAGGATGGATGCAGGTTCGGCGGCATGAAGGGCTATCCGGTCCTGCTGATTTTTTCGAGCTGCTGCTGATCCAGGATGCTGATTTGCTGACCTTCGATTTTAATGATGCCATCGTGCTGGAGTTTGTTCAGGGCACGTGTGGTGCTTTCGCGCGAAATCCCGATGAGCGCCCCGATATCCGAGCGCGTGAGGGAAAGCCGGAAACGCTGACTGCCGTAAACAACATTGGAAAAATACAACATGGCATCCGCCACCTTGCCAAAGGTTTGCTTGGCATTGATGTTTAAAAAACGGTGATGGCTGCTCAGGCTGTCCTTACAGACCGACACCAGAATTTCGTAGGCAAATCTCCCGTTCTCCTTTACCAGATGTTTAAAAGCATCCACATCGATATGGCAGATTCTGATGTCTTCGAGGGCGCGGTAAGAATAGTGGTTGATGCGGTCGCCAAAGAGCGAATGCAGCGCAAGGTAAGAGCGGCTTTTCACGATCTGCACAATCTGATCGCGGCCACCGGAACCTTTCTGATACTCCACCACCAGACCCGAGCGTACATACACGATGTGGGAGGTAAGCGAACCCTGGTGATAAATCACCTCGCCCTTGGACAAAGCCGCTTCCCAGCAGTTGTTCTGCAGGATTCCGATCTCGCTGTCGGACAGCACCGAAACGGCACAAAAACCTTCATCGCACAAACGGCAGTTTTTTATGGACGGATTCCCTAACATTTGCCCTGCATATTGATCGAACAAAAATAGTTAATTTTTTACATATGTGACAAATATCACACAGAAAATCCCCAATATTCACACACCGCTCATTGACATCAGGGGCATATGATCCGTATCTTTGCTATAGATATTCAAATCTAAATATCTTTATTTATTGAACATAAAATGAATGGATTATGAAGCCTTTTGCGTGTAAATGTCTTTTTTTACTGCCCGTCATCCTGTTTATGGATTACCTGATCCTGGTGGCTTTCGGCACCACCTCCAGCATCTTCGGGGCACAGGATAAATTTTACTGCGATGCATACTGCCCGCTGGCCATAAGCCTCATCGGAGCATCCCTTGTATTTTTTGTATGGATCATCGCCAAAAACAACAAGAAGGAAGTGTGCAACGAACAGCAGCAACCCGGTTAAGAGATTTGTGCTTTTATTCAATACCTCCCAAAAAATGCCCGGTCAACAATGTTTGAGCGGGCTTTTTTTTCAGCTTCCACGCTGTCGCGGATCAGAAATAATAAAAAACCCGGCCGCAGAGTGTGCCGGGTTATGTGATTGTAAAAAACATTTTCTACCCAATCTTCTCATCCACCAGTTTCACAATTTCCTGTTCCATGGCAGCGGCTTTGTCTTCGAGGTCTTTGCCTTTTTCCAGCAGGTCGTTCACAAAGTCCTTGTCCTCCACACCGGAGGCGTTGATGCGCACGTTCATAAAGGCGCCGCGCACGGCGGTTCTTGCACACAATGCCCCTACTCCGGCATCGGAAACCGAGTTCGGGTTGCCGCTTTCGGCCATGGCTTTCATCACTTCCATGGATTCGAGGGATTTCTGCATCACCCTGAAAGGAATTTCCATGGCATATTTCGAGGCTGCCTCAATGGCATTCTTGCGGGCCTGCTTTTCTTCGTCGGTGCCTTTGGGCATGCCGAAAGCATCCATGATTTTGTTGAAGGCGCGGGTATCCTCATCTACCAGGTGCAGCAATTCATCCTTCAGGGCCTGTCCCTTTTCAGCATGGTCTGAGAATTCTTCCCAGCGCTCATCCCAGCCGCGCTTATGCGACGACAGGTTGGCTACCATCGTTCCAAGCGAGACGCCCAGTGCACCTACATAGGCCGAAATTGATCCGCCGCCGGGTGCCGGCGATTCGGAGGCTGTTTCGTTGGCGAAAGCGCGCAGGTCCATATCCACCAGTTTGTCCGATTTGTCATCCTCGATCATGTATTCGATGATCTTTTCTTTGGGATTGAAAGGTTTCAGGTCGTCGAGACCCAGTGATTTCACCGCGATCTTAATGATCTCCTCCTCCGAAATCCCCACCGACCGCTTTTGCTTCCTGAGGAAGTGCTTGCCGGCATCCAGCAAGGCTTTGAGCGGAATAAGCCCCACCAGTTCCGAGCCGGTCACGCGGATGCCTCTTTCATCAGCTTTCCTGCTGGCTTCCTCAAAAGCCACATGCACCGGGGTAATGCTGATGTTGGTCAGGTTGAGCGAAATCTGGGCGATGCCGTATTCCTCGATAAACCATCCGATGCCCTTTACGGCTTTGAGCGTACCCGGAATATATACCTTGTTTCCTTTTTCATCCTTCACGATCTTTCCGGTGACGGGATGCCCTTCGCGCTTCACCCTTCCGCGTTCGCGGATGTCGAATGCGATGGCATTGGCGCGCCGGGTAGAGGTAGTGTTGAGGTTGATGTTGTAAGCCACCAGGAAATCGCGTGCCCCCACGGCGGTAGCGCCGGCACGGGCATTGAATTTGGCAGGTCCGAAATCGGGTTTCCATTCCGGTTTGGCCAGTTTGTCGGGCAGCCCTTCATATTCGCCCGAGCGGCAGGTGGCCAGGTTGCGGCGCTCCGGCTTAAAGGCCGCATTTTCGTAGCAGTACACCGGAATTTCCAGTTCCGTACCAATGCGTTTGGCCAGTTGGCGGGCGTATTCCACCGTTTCTTTCATGGAGATGTTGGATACCGGCACCAGCGGACACACATCGGTGGCGCCCATGCGAGGGTGCTCGCCCTTGTGTTTACTCATGTCGATCACCTGCGAAGCTTTTTTTACGGCACGGAAGGCTGCTTCGATCACCTCATCGGGCGTACCTACAAAGGTAACCACCGTACGGTTGGTGGCGGCACCCGGATCCACATCGAGCAGTTTCACCCCGTCGACGGCTTCTATCTCGGCCGTGATCTGTTTGATCACCGACATATCCTTACCTTCACTGAAATTCGGAACGCATTCGATTAATTTCTTCATAATTGTATGTTTTCTAAGTTTTTTAAATATCTGAACCAGAAATCAGCAGCAAAAATAATGAACCCTGCGGATTTGGGAAAGGCCGTGTGGAAATTTTGAAGAATGCCGATCCGTAC
>JBKHBQ010000006.1:0-32831 GCA_046542305.1 Bacteroidales bacterium | reverse complement strand
GGAAAACGCAGATTCTTTTGCATGGTCAACCAATGGCGACGGCAGCTTTGATGATGCCTCCCTCGAAGATCCGTGCTATACGCCGGGTGCGCAGGATATTGCCAGCGGAACGGTGGAACTTTGTCTGACCGCAGTACCCTTGGATCCTTGTACTGTCGTTGCCACCGAATGTCTGATACTTACCATTCAGAAAGCGCCGCTAGCCCTGGCAGGTGATGATGCTGTGATCTGTGAAAGCGGATCGTTCACCCTGAACGGCAGTGTGGAAAATGCCTGCGGGTACTTCTGGTCGACCGGTGGAGACGGAACCTTTGACGATCCCGCCTTGCTTGCCGCAGTTTATACACCCGGTGCGGGTGACCTGGCTAATGGATCAGTGGAGCTGTGCCTCACGGCAGATCCCTGTGATCCCTGTGCGGTTGCCTCGACCGATTGCCTCACATTATCCATACAACCTCAGGCCACTGTAATGCCAATGGAAGATGTCACCATTTGCGAGGATATGCTTCCCTATTGCATCAATGCGACCGCCGCAGATTATGCCTCGCTGACCTGGTTTACCAGCGGCGACGGAGCCTTCGATGATATCGGCATCGAGGATCCCTGCTATACTCCGGGCGACGGTGATTTGGCCGCCGGCACTGTTGAATTATGCCTTTCGGCTGAGTCAATAGATCCCTGTACGGTTGCAGCGCTGGAGTGCTTTATGTTGAATATTCAGCCGTTGCCATCAGCCAATGCAGGCGGGGATGCGGTAGTTTGCGAGGATGGAACCCATCAGCTTAACGGATTCGTTGAAAATGCGTGCAACTTCTACTGGTATTCTACCGGTGACGGCACCTTCGACGACACGGGTATTTTAACAGCAACATACGCACCGGGTGTTCAGGATCTGGCCAATGGTACGGTTGAGATCTGCCTGGTGTCTGAACCCTGCGATCCCTGCACTACAGCAGCAACAGATTGCATGCAGCTTACCATACAAAGCCTGCCTGAAGCATTTGCCGGCAGTGATGTAACGATTGGCGAAGGCGGCTTCTACACACTCGTGAACGCCACCGCTGAAAATTACAGTTCGCTGCTATGGACAACCGCCGGCGACGGCAGCTTTGATGACGCTACCCTGCTGCAGGCTACCTACACACCCGGTACTGTTGACACCGGAAATGGATTTGTGGAACTCTGCCTCACGGCAGAACCGCTTGATCCGTGTTCTGTAGCGGCAAGTGATTGTATGACCATTTACATTGAAGTGGCTCCGGTAGCTTATGCAGGTCCCGATCAGGACATCTGTGAAGGAGGATCCGCATCGCTGACGGGCGCGACGGCTGATAATTACGAGTCGCTGGAATGGACAACCGCTGGCGATGGAACATTTGACAACGCCAGTCTGCTCAATCCGGTTTATACGCCGGGGCCTGCAGATATTTCCACCGGCACGGTTCAGCTTTGCCTGAATGCGTATCCCGTTCCACCTGCCTCGATCACAGCCACTGATTGCATGATCCTGACCATCCGGTCACTTCCAACCATTGCACCGCTCGGGGATGCCGTGATCTGCGAAGGCGAAACCTTCTGCATCGATGCCACGGCTGCCAATTACGGTAGCCTGCTCTGGACTACCAATGGCGACGGCACTTTCGATGATGCTTCCGCTGAGGATGCATGCTACACACCGGGCACCGGCGATATCGCCCTTGGCGTTGCCGGACTTTGCCTGACGGCAGAACCCGTTGATCCGTGTACGGTTGCCGCGCAGGAATGCCTGACGCTGACCATTGGTCAGGTACAGCAGCTTGAAATTCCTGCAGGCTGGAGTGGCATTTCCAGTTTCATCCAGCCTTTTGAAGCAGACATTGAAACCGTAATGGATCCTGCACTGAATGATCTGGTCATCATGTACAACCCGTTGAACGGCATCTTCGCGCCGGATTACAGCATCAATACGCTCAGTAACTGGAACAGTGAAGATGGTTACGTTATCAAGCTGGAAAATGCCGTTACGCTGAATATCTGCGGAAATCCGCTGACCGGAAATTCCGTGAATTTAACAGCCGGATGGAACCTTGTGCCCGTTCCTGTAAAAGGTGATGTTGCAGTGGCAGATGCGGTGGCTTCTATTGCCGGGGAGCTTGTGATTGTGAAAGAGGTTGCGGGATACCTTATGTATTATCCTGCGTACGGCATCAACACCCTGCAGGTGCTCGAAAGCGGGAAAGCATATTTCATAAGGGTAAATGCCGACTGCACGATCACCTTCCCTGAGCCTGTGCTGAAACTTGGATTGATCAACCCGAAACCGGAAAGGAAAAATGTTACACCATGGAATGAGGTGTTGCCCACACCCGGCACGCACATTTTTGTCTTTACCAGGGATGCGCTGGCAGAAATTTCTGTAGGCGATGTGATCGGTGCTTTCGATCAGGAAGGGATTTGTGCCGGTTGGGTAGAAGTTACGGATGCCGGAAAAGAGGTGGCCCTTTCTGTGAACGCATATGATAAATATGGAAAGGAAGGACCGGGCATGGAGGATGGCGAACAGGTGACATTCAAGGTATACCGACCTTCCACCAATGAGGTTGGCATACTCGATCCAGGTGATGAATATCTTTTCGGAGAGCATGGGTTATCTGTGGTTAAATCTTCCCAGATGAACCAGGTTATTGTCGCAGAAAAACAACAACCTCAAGTTTATCCTAACCCGACACGCGGACTGGTAAATATTTATTTCCCGACTGATCGGAATGCTTCATTCGATCTTCAACTGCTTAATATGTACGGTGAACGCATCAAGGATTTCAACCAGCAGCACGGAACGGTAAAACTGAATTTGTCAGATTATCCTGTGGGGGTATACTTATTGAAGATTACCCGGCACAACATCACCCACATTGAAAAATTGGTGATACAATAGCCAAAAAAAACGGGGGATGCTGATGAGGTATCCCCTTTTTTTTTATATATTGAATTATAATTAACCTAATAATACGTATTATGAATCAATCGTTTACCTCAGCATTAATTGTGCTTGTGCTGCTTGTTTCAGGTGTTATGCCGGCTCATGCCCAGAACCCTGATCTGCTTGTGAAAGCACCACAGCAAAATAATACTTTCCACCCGGAAGATACCCGGGAAATGTTATTCAGTCAACTCGGTGATCCCTCTGACGAAGCGGGAATACACAGCCAGTATTACGTGGATTACTCCACATACACCTGTCAGGCAGCCGACGATTTTACGGTTCCGGCAGGGATACCATGGCTTATCAGTACGGTTTCCGTTACGGGATATTATTCACCCGATGGAGGCATTGCAGAATGGGCGCATGTATATATTTTCGAGAATCAGAATGGTGCACCCGGTCCGCAAATCCATTTTTATTACGAGCTTCCTGTTTCTGCTGATTCCAGCGGGAACCTGGAAATTACTCTTGATCCGCCGCTTGAACTTCCGGAAGGACATTACTGGTTGAGCGTGCAGCCGGTTATGTCGTTCCTGCATGAGGGTCAGTGGTTCTGGAGCAAGCAGGCCGGCACGGCCGGATTTGAATACCATTGGCGTAACCCCGGCGGAGGATTTGGCATCCCCGGATCGGATACATGGCTTGCAGGATCCCAGATCGACTGGGGCGGCGGCTCGCAAAATGACCTGAACCTGAGCTTCGCACTGTTTGGCCAGCCGGCGGAAACTCCACCGGTGATCGAAATTATTTCCGATCAAACCGCATATCCCGGGAAGAATATCAGAATTTTGGGTGCGGATTTTGGTGAGCAGACTGCCGATGCCGGCGTAGAGATCAACAACATCCTCTATACAGATATCATCACCTACTGGACAAACAACCGGGTTCATTTTAACCTGCCGGACCTGCCCGAGGGTCCGGCTGATATCCGGCTGATCAAATCGGCCGAAATGAGCAGCGAAATAGTTACGGTAAACATTCTGCATCCCACGGAAGTGATCTTCCTTACCCCAAATGAGGGTGAAGTGATTTCCGGGAATTATGTGGAAATCGCGGCAGCAGCCGAAATATACCAGGATCTGATCAGTGCCGCCACCTTTTACTACAGGGCTGCCAGTTCAGGCACCTGGATACCGATCGGTACAGACAGCGACGGCACAAGCAAACATTACAGTACCACCCAGCCCATTGGCAGCGGAAACGGCTGGTCGCTCGTGTGGGATGTTTCGGATATCGCTGAAATGAATGTGGATTTGAAGGTGGAAATGGAGGATGAATTCGGCCGTTTGCTCACCGGACAAAGAAGTATCCGCATCGATAAAACCCCGCTTGCACCTGAAGTAAACATCGGATCGTCAGAAACCTTTGCAGGAAAAGCCCTGGATAACGACAGCATTTCCTTTGAATTGGAAGTATCAGAAGAAAATACCGGTGAAATCGAACTCAGGTGGGCGCCCCCACCCATCCCGGCTGGCGGCTGGACCTATGAACGTGAACTCGAACCCATCGATCAGTACGAAGTGGAATTTATCGACCGGAATGGCAATGATGTGAGCGGCATGGCGTGCGGCCCGTCGGCCATGGCCAGTTGCCTGAAATGGCTTGCACAACGGTATCCCGAATCGCAAACCGCCGGCATGACCGTGGAAGAGCTGGCTCAGAAACTCGCCAGGGATGCCAATACCGGATCCGACGGAACCAGCGACGCCGATCTTGAACAGGCAGCCCGGGATCAACTCGACAACGATCCGGGAATAACCACCGGTTTTGACGTGGACCATCATTTCAACCGCCCTCCAACTTCAACCGAAGGCAGCCACAATGTTTATCATGATATTGCTGCCAGCCTGAGGGATTCGGCAGATGTGGTAATGCTGCTCTATCAGGTGGGGCCCGACGACGATACCCTCGGCCATTTTGTTACGGCCAGTTCGCATCAAGTGGAAATCAGCTATGTGGCCACAGCGGAAAATTGCGCTGCGGTTCAAACCTCTTACGTGGATTTCATGGATCCGGCATCCGGTGAACGGGTGGACAAAATCATTAACTGGTACGATAACCCGCCGCAGATCCAGGATTACGACCTTCATCCCGGCGCGCAGGGCAATGCCTGGGTCGAAAGGGTGATCACCATCAAACCCACACAAAGCAAGACAAGCCGGAACAGCGGTGAATTGATCACGCAAATCCCTGTGAACGGCCCGGGGACATACCAGGTTTCCGTTAGCAGCCTCAACCTGCCCGAAGGTGTGCAAATCATCGAAATTCAGGGAGTGGATACCGACGGCAACGCTTCTGCCGCTCCGCTGCTGGCATGTGCAAACGGCCCCTATCAGCCCGTGTCGAATTTCACTGCCGAGCCTGAAACCTTCATTACCGGCTATCCCATTCAGTTTACCGACCTTTCGAATCCTTCCGACAGCATTGTTTCGTGGCTTTGGGATTTCGGGGATACAAATACCTCTTCAGAAAGAAACCCGGAGCATACCTACAGCGAAACGGGAACCTACAGCATCAGGCTGATTGTTTCTGACGGCAACCTTTACGATACGCTGGTACGCGAAACCTACATCGGGATCATAGAGGCCACCGAACAAACCATCGTCTTGGAGCAGGGGTGGCATGGAATTTCAAGCTATGTGGAACCGGTAAACACCGACATCGAACAGGTAATGCAGCCCGTGATCGATGAGATGATCATTTTGCAGGAAATGAATAACATATTCTGGCCTGTGGAGAACATTAACACCATCGGCAACTGGAACAGCCATAAAGGTTATAAAATTAAGATGGCCACGCAGGCCAGCCTTGAACTGCGCGGACTGGAAGCAACGGACAACACCCTGGACTTAACTTCGGGATGGAGCATTTTTCCGGTGCTTTCAGAATGCACTGTCCCCACTTCCGTGATCACTTCGCAGTTCGGACAGAGCCTGGTGATCATGAAGGATATTGCCGGCACCGGGGTGTTGTGGCCTGAACAGGGGATCAATACGCTGAATGTGCTCACACCGGGATCGGCATATATGATCTATCTCGATTCGGAAAATCAAATTACGTTTCCCGCTTGTGCTGCAGCCGGCGCGGTGGAAAATCCTCAGGAATCAACCCCAGAGGGACCCTGGAATGATGTTACTGCTACGGCGGAATCGCACATCATCAGTATCGGACACAATATTGACGGCTTATCAAACGGAGTGCTGATCGGTGCATTCGATTCCGGTGGACTATGTTGCGGGATCACAAAAGTCGATGCTAACAATCCTGCACCACTGGTGGTTTTTGCCGATGATCCGCTAACGCCGTCAAAGGATGGCATGGCGCCGGATGAGAAGATTACATATCGCCTTTACATTCCTTCCACCAGGCAAACCTTCGTATTCGAACCCGGGTTTGATGTGAGTTTTCCGGATGGTTTTGTCTTTAAGGAAGACGGGATTTCAGTGATGAATGCAATGTACACAGCCACCGCATCCGAAACGTTGCTATCACGGCAGATCAGCGTGTATCCTTCTCCGGCAAGCACTATCATTTACATCTCAGGTTTACCGGCATCTTCCGAAATCCTGCTGTACGATCTCTACGGCCGGATCAGCAAACATACCGACCAGCCGGGAAATGGCACGGTGGAAATCGATGTACGGAGCCTTCAGCCGGGGATTTACCTGCTGCATATCATTTCAGGCGGTGAAACCTTCATCAGAAAAATTGCCGTCGAATAACGCTTGTGCAGTGCCCCGCGCCATCATCTGCTTACAATTTCAAACAGGGCATATTTTAACAGGGTAAAAATGACCCTTTACTGCCTGGCATAATACTATTTGGGATATTTTTGCTGTTATTTTTTTCACAATGTTTAACAGCAAACACAAATTCTAAATCTAAAAAACCAGGCTGAAATGCATAAGATCGAAACGCATCCTATTCTTGAAGTACCTAAAGTTGATAAAATTAAATTTACATATAACGGGCAGCAGATCGAAGGTGAAAAGGGATTCACCATCGCTGCCGCCCTGCACCAGGCCGGATTTCCGGTACACAGCCACAGCCTTCGCAACCGCAACCGGAGCCTCGAATGCGGCATCGGCAAATGCGGCGCCTGCGAAATGCTGGTGGATGGAAGGATCAAGCGCATTTGCATCACCAAAGTGGATGAAGTGAATGAAATCAGGGAAATCCCAAAGGATTACATCCCCGTGCGCGAGCAGCCTGACGAGCACAAGGCGGTAAACGTATATAAAACCCAGGTGGCCATCGTGGGTGCCGGCCCTGCCGGACTGGCCTGCCGCGAAGAACTCAACAAGCAGGGCGTTCACAACATCGTGATCGACAATAACGACAAGATCGGCGGACAATTCCTGATGCAGACCCACCAATTCTTCTTTTTCGAGAAGGAAAAAAAATTCGGCGGGATGCGCGGATTCGATATTGCACAAACACTGGCCGGTGACGATCATACCGGAATTTTCCTCAATTCCACCGTGTGGGATATCCTCGAAGGTAAGCGCCTGGCCGTGAAAAACATCAGCACCGAAGAAATTTACTATGTAGACGCCGATTTCCTGGTGGTAGCCTCGGGTGCCGTGCCATTCCTGCCTGCTTTCGAGAACGACGATCTCCCCGGCGTATTCACCGCCGCGGTGGTTCAGAAAATGATGAACAACGAATTTACGCTGCTTGGCAAAAATATTCTCACCGTGGGGGCCGGAAACATCGGTTACCTCACTTCCTATCAGTTGATGCAGGCCGGAGCCAACGTGAAGGCCATCGTGGAAGCCATGCCGCGTGAAGGAGGTTTTCCGGTGCAGGCCAACAGGGTACGCAGGCTGGGGATTCCCATCATGACCTCCAAAATCCTGCTCAAAGCCATTCCCAACCAGGATCATACAGGCATTGTAGGAGCCGTGGTTGCCGACTGCGAAAACTTCAAACCCATCCCAGGTACTGAAAGGGTGATCGACGGGATAGATGCCATTAATATCTGTACAGGTCTTGTTCCCGACGACCAATTGCTGATCAAGGGAAAAGAACTTTTTGGAAGAAAGGTGTACGGCGCCGGCGATGCCATCCGCATTGGCGAAGGTACCAGCGCCGTATTGCGCGGAAAGCAGGTGGCTTATGAAATCCTGGAGGATCTGGGCGCACGGTACGATTACGATCAGTACCTGGCGCTGAGCAAGGAATACATCGATTCGCAGCAGCATCCGGTGCGTGTGGTGGAAAACCCGTTTATGCCCGCCTCCGAAAGGGCAGCCGAAAAGCCGTTTGTGCTGATCGACTGTTTGTACGGCTTTGCCTGCAACCCCTGCGAGTTTGCCTGTCCGCACGATGCAATCCATAAAACTTCCACCAGCACGGTGCCGCACATCGATTTCGACAAATGCATCGGATGTATGCAATGCGTGTATCAGTGCCCGGGACTGGCAATTTTCGGTTATAACCTGAATAAGGACTGGCTGTTCCTGCCCATCGAATATGAGGTGGAAGAGAATGCCGAAGTGTATCTGGCCGACAACAATGGAAAGAAACTCGGCGAAGGCGTGGTGGAAAAGATCCTGCGCAAGTCCAACAAAACCCATGTGGCAAGGGTGAAGTCGCTGGATTTGCATGGTGAAGCCCTGATGCAGGTACGCGGTTTTATTGTAAAGAAAAACTTCCCCGGACCTGTTGAGCTGAAAGAAAACAAAAATGACATCGCCACCGAGCAGTTCGTTTGCCACTGCGATGATGTGAAACTGGATGAGATCCTCGAGGTGGTCGGCGACCGCAAATTCATTTCGGTGGACGAAGTAAAGCACACCACCCGCCTGGGCATGGGCGCCTGCCGTGGCAAACGTTGCATTAAACGGTTGAAGCAGACCCTGGCCCCATCGGGAATTTCAATCGTAGGAGAGCCCACACCACGCGGGCCGCTGTCGAACCAGCTTTCCATGGGTGAGCTTTATCCCAAAAAAGTTGCCGACCAGGTAATCACCACCGTGAACGGCAAAAAGCCGCAAAAGGTGGAGGTGAGGTCGCTTGTTGCCGGCGGCGGTATTGGCGGTAGCGCGCTGTTCCGCTACCTGGCCGAGGCCGGAATGAAACCGCTGCTGATCAACTACGGACGTGGCGCCTCATGGAGAAACATTGCCGGCGGACGCCCCAATTTCAGCCTTCCCGAACTCTCGGATATCGCCGGAAAGAACCTGGATATTTTCAGGGAACTGCAGGACATCCGCAACATCGATTTCAGGCCCATCGATTACGTGACTTTCGCCCACGACGACGAAATGTACAAAGCGCTGGAAGCTTCCATGGCCTGGTCGGATGCCGAAATGATCGATCCGGCCGATTTCCCAAAACGCATTACGCCGTTCTTCAACAAAAACCTCAACACCTACCAGGCAGCGCTGATCACGCACAATTGCTGGCAGGCTACACCCGGTAAGGTGGTGGATGTGATCCGCCAGATCGGGATCGATAAGGGCGGCAGCATTCAGGAAGACTGCCAGCTGATAGATGTACACAAGGAAGACGGCAAATACCGCGTGCTTGTAAAAACCCACGACAAAGAATACCTCGAGTACCATACCGAATATTTTATCAATGCGCTCGGGCCGCAGGGCGATCAGTTTGCCAAAAAGCTCGGCCTGGAAACCGGCATCTATCCTGTGAAGCACCAGGCGTTCATCACCCGCAGGCTGCCGTTTATGGGTGTAAACAACATCCCGTTGCCTATGATGATCGACCGCCGCAAATACAAGGGATTTACCGCCGTTTACGGCCAGCAGCTCGGCGAAACCGGACAGATTATCGGCTGTGCCTCGCCACAGGTAGAACCCATGGAAACCGACAAAAACCTCAAGATCAATTCCAAAGATTTCCTGGAAATCGTCTCGGAGGTATTCGTCGACTGGATGCCCGAACTTTCATCGGTAGGCTTCCAGGCCGTGTGGGCAGGATATTACGTTGAGCCCCGCATGATTCTCGATCCCGATGCCGGATTGTTCATCGGACTGCGCGGCCAGGGCTTCATGCTCGGGCAGTACCTCGCAAAGATGTACGTAGATAAAATGACCGGCAAGGATGTTCCTGCATATTTCGACAGGCTGACGCTTAAAGGCGATGGCCTGCTTGAAAAAGCCTTTAAATAGGAAGAAAAGAGAAAAAGAAAAAAGTTATTGGAAAAATGATATTACAACCCTGGCAGGTTTTTAAATCATGTCAGGGCTTTTTCATTTATCAAATCCCCACAGGGTTCCGGACCATGTAAGGGTTTTTATAATTATCCACCTGTTCCCGTTCAGACCCGAAATCATCCATTTCGGACCGTTAAACCCCCTTTTAGATTATTTTATGTTTTCTATCCGGTTGAATAATCGTATTTATGCATAACGATCTGATGCAATCTTCACTATTGACTAATAAAGATTATGAAAAACATCTACATAGTTCTCTTGGTCTTTATATCCGGAATCCTGCTTTTTGCGGTTTCCTGCAAGCACGAACCTGAAGACATGCCCGATCCGGGCGGTGGAGGAGGAGGGGGCGGCGGCAACGGCTGTGATACGCTGAATGTTACCTATCCGGCAACGGTTGTGCCGATCTTCGACCAGTACTGCCTGAGTTGTCACAGCGGGCCCACTCCATCAGGCGGCATCGACCTGGAGGATTACTCCATTGTGGCGCAACTGGCGCAAAATGGTGCACTCCTGGGCGCCATCCGCCATGAAACCGGGTATTCGCCCATGCCGCAGGGAATGCTTAAGCTATCCGACTGCGAGATTGCCAAAATTGAAATCTGGATTCGCGATACAACGTTTGTAAATCCTCCCCCGCCCGAATGCGATACGGTGGATGTTACCTATCCAGGAACCATTATGCCCCTGCTTGAGCAATACTGCCTCAGTTGCCACAGCGGACCCACACCGGAAGGCGGATTAAATTTTACAAATTATGAGGATGTGGCCTTTGTAGCAGAAAGCGGGCAACTGCTGGGGGCCATCCGTCATGAGCCTGGATATTCGCCCATGCCGGCCAATGGAATTCAGCTTTCCCACTGCGACATCACCAAATTCGAAATATGGGTTCGCGATACCACTTTTACCGAACCCGGCATCCCTTGCGATCCTGACACGGTTTATTTTCAGAATACCATCCTGCCTCTGCTGCAGTCGTCGTGCGGAGTAATCGGCTGTCACGATCCCGGTACGGCCAGCGATGGTGTAATCCTGACCAATTACCAGGATATTATCAGTACTGCAGAGGTGGTGCCCGGCGATCCCTCAGAAAGCGAGCTGTATGAAGTTCTGGTCGAAAACGATCCCGATAAACGCATGCCACCCCCGCCGCGTAACCCGCTCACCGCCGGGCAGATCACCTCGGTGTACAAGTGGATCGCGCAGGGCGCGAAAAACAACTATTGTGATGACATCAATTGCGACACGTTGAATGTAACCTTTTCGGAAACGGTTTTCCCGATCATTCAAAACCGTTGCCTGGGCTGCCACAGCGGGGGAAGTCCCTCCGGAGGCATCAACCTTGAAAACCATGCAAACATTGCAGCAGTAGCCAGCAGCGGCGCCCTTATGGGTGCCATCCGCCACGAACCCGGATATTCGCCCATGCCGCAAAACGGCGCCAAACTTTCCGATTGCAACATTGCTCAAATACAAAAATGGATCGACGATGGAACACCAAACAACTAAGCTGAAAAAGATTGTTATTTCAGGTATCGTGCTGGCATTTATAGCATGGGCCACCAGCTCCTGCTATTACGACAACGAGGAATACCTGTACCCGGATCCTGTTAGCTGCGACACCACCAACGTTACTTACACAGGCACCGTGGTACCGATCCTCGAAGCCAGTTGCTACAGTTGCCACAACAGCGTCACACAGCAGGGCGGCGTGATTGTGGACAATTATGATGACCTGAGCGTATCCATCGACAACGGAAGCTTCCGCGGGGCCATCAATCACATGGAGGGGTTTTCACCCATGCCCCAGGCGGGGAATCAGCTGCCTGAATGCGACCTGACAAAAATCAACCTGTGGCTCGATCGCGGAGCGCCCAACAACTAATTTCTGATCGAAAATGCAAATGACAGAGAAGATGAAACATATCAAACACATTGCCACGGTCCTTGTTTTTGCCTTCGGAATATGGGCGTGGCCTGCACAAGCCCAGGACGACCTGATGTCGCTGCTGGAATCGGAAGAGGAAACCACCAGCTATACCTATGCCACCTTCAAGGCCAACCGGCTGGTGCTGGGGCAGTCCATCGAAAACCCCGCACCGGGCGTGCTGGTATTTTTGATACAGCACCATTTCGGACATGTCAATTCAGGAGCCTATGAATTCTGGGGGATGGATCAGGCCACCATCCGGCTGGGACTGGAATACGGCATCAACGACTGGCTGGCGGTGGGCATCGGGCGCAGCTCCTACAAAAAGACCTTCGACGGTTTTGTGAAAGCCAAAATCCTTCGCCAAAGCACCGGTGCGGCCAATGTGCCGGTGAGCCTCTCGTATTTTGCCAGCACCTCGCTCACCTCACTCAAATGGCAGCATCCCGAAAGAAAAAACTACTTCACCTCACGCATGGCTTTCACCCATCAACTGCTGCTTGCCCGCAAGTTCAGCGCGGCATTTTCGCTGCAATTAACGCCCACCCTGGTGCATAAAAACCTGGTGCCTGAAGAGGAGGATAGAAACGATATCCTCGCCATGGGCATCGGCGGACGGGTAAAATTGAGCAACAGGATTTCGCTGAACGCCGAATACTTTTATGTACTCCCCGATCAGATCGGGTCGCAGGAATATGATAATTCTTTGTCGATTGGTTTTGATATCGAAACCGGAGGACACGTCTTTCAATTGTTCTTCACCAACTCCAACCCCATTTTCGAAAGTGGTTTTATCACCGAAACCCGGGGCAAATGGACCGACGGGGATATCTATTTCGGGTTCAACATTTCCCGCGTATTCACCATTGTAAAACCGGAGGCTTTCAGGGAGTGATCATGAAATCAGGATTGTTGTCATTTTTTTTATGGATCTGTGTCATAACGCTTTCTGCCCAAAGAGATTATTCAGGAATCTGGATCGGCACTTCGGGAACGGTGAATTTCGTTTCGGAAGCGCCGCTGGAATTGATCAGGGCATCGAGTAAAAATCTGAAAGGACTTATCGACCCTGAAAAGCGCACATTTGCTTTTACACTTTCCACCAGGTCGTTCAAGGGGTTTAACAGTCCGTTGCAACAGGAGCATTTTTACGAAAACTACATCGAGACGCATCTTTATCCCGCCGCCAGTTTCGAAGGCAAGATCATCGAACTGGTGGATCTTACCGAACCGGGGGAATACCGCATCCGCGCCAAGGGCATGCTCGATATCCATGGTGTGACCAACGAAAGAGTGATTGATGTGGATGTGGTATCTGAAGGCGACCGGATGATTGCATCGGCCGACTTCGATGTGATGCTGGAGGATCACGACATCACCATTCCCAAAATGGTGTATCAGAAAATTTCGGAAACAATCCGCGTAAGCGTACGCATTAAATTTGAACCAGGAAAACAGGCGCATGACCGGAATTTCTGAAATAAAACATCTCTACAGGACGATCATGTTCCTTTTGCTGCTAAGTGCTGCAATCCCCGCTGCTGCACAGCAGCCCCATCTAAAAAGCATCAGCCTTCCTGCAGCCGATGGTTCGTGTCTTGTAAAGGATATGATTCAATCAGACCAGGGCTTTCTTTACCTGGCCACTACGTGCGGATTGATGCGCTATGACGGCCTGGATTTCGAACCGGCACACCCCCTGATTCCCCAGGAGGCGGTGAACACCGTGTTTCAGGATGGAAACGGAAGAATCTGGGCAGGATATTCATCCGGCAGCATTGTGGCATTCAGCGGTTTCTCATCTGAACTCCCGATGGTTATCAGGCAGGGAGGAGCAAATGAAATTACGGGCATTGCCCAGGACAGCGCGGGCAGGATGTGGTTTGCGGCATACGGCCGCGGCATTTGTTACCTGGAGGGCGACAGCATCCGGCATATCGGCAGCGAAGAAGGCTTATCGGATATTTACGTGTATGATATCGTTGCCGACAGGCACGGCCACATCTGGGCCGGATCGGATGCAGGCATCGATATTCTTCGTTTTTACAACGGCACCCTTGCTGTGGAACACCTCGACATGGATGACGGCCTGCCGGATATGATGATCGTTAGTATCGACAGCGATCCCGGGGGAAGTATTCTGGCCGGGGGCTACAACAATGGCTTTTGCCGGATCGACAGCAAAACCATGCAGATACAAAACCTCACTGGCGGCTGGAATTACGGACCCGTGAGCGGCATGCTCGATGGAACCGGCTACTTCTGGATTGCCACAGAAGAGTCCGGGCTTATCCGTGTGGAAAAAAATCAGAATGCTATGGATGCCTGTGCCGGACTGAACGGGATCAATACAGGCCGTTTGAACGGAATCCTCCGGGATATGGAGGGCAACATCTGGACCTGGGGCGCCGGAAGGTTGTTTCTGATACCCGGCGAGAAGTTCGCTTTTGTTTTTAACGGCCCCGACAACCACCTGAAGGATGTACATGCCCTGATGATCGACGATCAGCAATACATCTGGTACGCTGCCGAAAAGGGATTGTTCAGGCACACCCTATCGTTCAGCGACGGATCGGAATCGCAAAAAATTCCGTTACCTTCAGCGATATCCAGTCGCGACATCACCTGCATTTTTCAGGATTTCAGCGGCAGGGTCTGGATCGGCACCTTCGGTCGCGGATTGTATCGCCTGGAACCGGATTTCCTGACCGGAAAGCTATTCACTGAAAATGACGGCCTGATCAACAACAATGTGCTCTCCATTGATGCATCCGGAGAGGATATCTGGTTTGCCACCCTGGGAGGCGCTTCCAAATTCCGCGATGGCCGGTTCGAAAACTATGACCAAACCCGCGGCCTTGGGAATAATTTTATTTACAGTGTGCTGGCCGACAAGCAGGGCAGAATATGGTTTGCCACCGATGGCACCGGAATTACGCGGCTCGAAAATGGCAGCTTCACCAACTTCGGACCACACAGCGGCCTGAAAAGCGAAAAGGTGTATGATATGGCCATGGATAAGCAGGGCAGGCTGTGGTGTGCCACCCATGACAACGGGATATTTTTTTTCGGGAATGAGAGATTTCACGAAATCCCTGTGCTGATGGAGGAGAATCCGACCATTTCGGCGCTGGAAACCGACGACTTTAACAACCTGCTCATCGTGCACGAAAACGGCATAGATATTTACAACACCCACAGCCAAACATATCACGCCTACGGCCGGGAATCGGGTATTTATCCCATCGATCCCGAATTCAATTCCACCGCCCGCACGGAAGATGGCCAAATCTGGATTGGCACCGAAAAGGGCCTGATCCGTTACAGGAGTGCAGGCAGAGAAAGCAGGAATCTGCCTAAAACCGTGATCACCGGCGTATCGGTATTTCTTGAGGAAGCTGACAGAACGGGTCACGCCGATTTTGCCCATCATCAGAATCAGATCACCTTCAGCTATGCTGGATTGTGGTTTCAAAACCCGGAGCAGGTAAAGTACCGGATAATGCTCGAAGGCAACGATCAGGAATGGAAAAATACGGGCGACCGCAGGGCAGGCTATTCCAATCTTCCGCCCGGCGAATATACATTCAGGGTGCAGGCAGCCCTGTCGCCGGAATTTCATGCTGCCTCATCCGCCGCCTATCATTTCAGGATCAGGTCGCCCTACTGGGCAAAATGGTGGTTCTATGTCCTTGTGGCTTCGCTGCTCGCCCTGTCGGCCCGGGCATTTATCCGCATCCGCGAAGCACGCATGCGCCGCATCGAAGCCCTGGAACGCGAAAAAATCCTGTTTCAGTACGAAACACTCAAAAGTCAGGTCAATCCCCATTTTCTGTTCAACAGCTTCAGCACCTTGATGAATGTGATTGAGGAAAATCGTACCTTGGCTCTCGAATATGTGGAACACCTGTCGGTATTTTTCAGGAACATCCTCGAGTACCGCGATAAGGACCTCGTGCGGATAGATGAAGAACTGGAGGTGGCAGAAAATTACATTTACCTGCAAAAGCGCCGGTACGGCGACACCCTGATGGTAGAGATCAGCATTGCTGAAAATCAGAAAAGAAGCCTGATTCCCCCGCTTACCCTTCAACTGCTCATCGAAAATGCCATCAAGCACAATGTCATTTCTGCTTCAAGGCCGCTGAAGATCAGCATTCGTTCCTACGAACAACAGATCAGGGTGACCAATAGCCTGCAAAGAAAATCATTCACCGGCGATTCTACGGGATTCGGACTGAAAACCATCCGGCACCGCTACGAACTGTTCGGGAAATCGGAGGTCAGCGTCAGGGAAACCAACACTCATTTTATTGTATCTTTACCTTTAATCCGACGAAAATGAAAGTACTAATCACAGAAGACGAACAGGATGTTGCAAAGAGGCTTATCCGGCTGATCGGAGAGGTTGCTCCGGATTTCGGGATTCAGGGTGTCACCGATTCGGTGGAGGATACTGTAATTTGGCTCAGGACCAATCCCGCTCCGGATCTATTGTTTATGGATATTCACCTGGCCGACGGCATCAGCTTCGACGTTTTTAAACAGATCGAAATACAGTCGCCGGTAATCTTTACCACGGCTTACGACAACTACGCCATTCAGGCGTTCAAGGTCAACAGCATCGATTATCTGCTCAAGCCCATCAACAAGCTGGAACTGGAAAAAGCCATCAGGAAATTCAGAGCCAGCACACAAAAAGATTCGCAAAGCATCGACTACCGGCAGCTTGCCGACATGATCAGGGGAAAGGAACAAAAACGGATCGTGGTCAGATACGGCCAGAAACTCAAAGCCATCGAGCTGCAGGATGCCGCCTGTTTTTATACCGAAAACAAATCGGTGTACCTGCATACTTTTTCAGATGAACGTTACCCCATCGACGAACGTCTCGATGCACTGGAGGAAATCCTCGATCCCTACCTGTTTTTCAGGGTGAATCGCAGCGCAATCGTCAATTTCAAGGCTATTCACGAAATGCATGCCTATTCGAAATCGCGGGTGAACATCGAGCTGAAAAAACCGCTGGAGCTATCTTTCACTTCCAGCACCGAACGTTCTGCGGACTTTAAGGAATGGCTCGCGGGTAAAATCTAAAAAGTTGCCGGCGTAAACAATTGCCTTTCATTCCTGTTCAGCATACAGATATACCGGTTAAGTATATCATCTTTGGAAAAGCGCACGGCGGTATTTTCCTTTGTAGAAATAATAAAACATGACACGATGAAAACATGGGTTAAAATAATGATTATCCTGGTGGTTGCCGGCGTTATTGGCGGCGGACTGGTTTACAAGTTCATCTACAACAAGCCGCATCCCGATTACGAAATGGAACCTGCTTCACACAAGCTCAGTGCCGAAGCACTCTTCGAAGCTTTCCGCGAAAATTCCGATCAGGCCGGTAATGAGTACAATGGTGAAATAATCGAGATCAACGGCGAATTCGACAACATCGAGGAACACGAAGGCACCCTTACTGTGGTGTTTGCTTTTGATGAGGGAATGTTTGGCCCTGAAGGCGTCAGGGTAACAATGATCGAAAAATTTAACGACAGTATACGGGAGCATTCACGCGCCGCAGAAATCAGGCTGAAAGGCTTTTGCTCCGGATACAACGGATCCGATGTGGTGATGAAAAACGGGTCCATCGTTCTTGAAAAACCTGCGCGGTGGCGGGACTAACCGCATGATTATTTCGACAGCAGGTAATACACCAGCTTGTCATCGATCACTACGGGCTTATTATCTGCCTTAGAGCCAAGCAGCGTGCGTACCCTGCGTTCGGCCTCTTCTTTTGGCAGGGCGCTTTTCCATCCGAAATCAAAGTCGATCAGCTTATCAAAATCCTCAAACGTCCATGTGGAGCTTACCACTTTTTGTTTCTCCAGTTTCATCCCTGAGGCTTTCACCGAATCGATGGCTTTCAGAATGGCTTCCGATTCATTGTTAAACAGGTTGAAAATCTCCTGCGCTTCGCCGCCGGCCACCGGCTCTACCACAAGTACTTTTCCGCCGTTGCGCAATACGCGCCGGGCTTCGGTTAAGGCCAGGGCTGCATTCTGGTGATGCAGCGACAGGGTAAACAGGACCACGTCGAAAGTGCCGTCGCCGAAGGGCAGCTTTTCACCCGAGCCCAGCATGAACCGTACGCCGGGATTATTGTTCCGCGCCTGTTCCAGGGCAACCACATCCGGATCTATGGCAGTGTAGGTTGCCGCATCCTGATTCAGGAGGCCGGTAAACCACCCGTCGCCACAGCCGGTTTCCAACACATCCCTGTCGTTGAGCGAAACCAGTTCTTTAATCATTTCCACGGTCCTGTATTCCGAATCTCTTTTCATAATTCAATGTTTTTTCGCCCCTTTGGGACAATCATCATACCAGCTATTCAAGTACTTTAAATTTGAAATCGGCAAGATGCTCGCTTTTACGATCGTGCACATACACGTAAAAAGGCAGGGGCGGATTTTGGGGAAGGTCGGCTGTGAATAAATTTCCCCAGAAGCCGAAATCGCCGAATTCGGGGGGGTCGTTGGAAAAGCTTTTTCTGAAAAACTCTTCCTCTTCCTCATCTCTCAGCACAATGAAAAAATATTTCCCGTTGGCCCTGTCGTTCTCGCGTCGCTCGATGTACACGTAAATCCTGCCGCCGGGGGCATCCTGCTTCAGGCTTTCGATACTGCTATCCAGCTTTGCCTGGTCCCAGCCCTTCTTTTCGGCTTTTTGCTTCAAATCCGAAATAAGCTGATCAAGGGTTTTATACCCTACGTTTGTAATGGGTATATGTAAATTGCGTGGCTCGGAACGTTTATAGGTTTCGCCGAAAACACGTGTGATAGGATGTCCGAAGATTTCGAGGGTTTCGGTGTCGGTCCATTGCTTAACCCTTAGCTGCTCGTCAACCTGCTGTTGTGCGTGCGTTGCCGATACAGCCGCTATCATTAACATTGCGATTGCTATGCTGCCAAATATAGTTTTCATGGTGATTTTTTTGGAAGGGCAAAAATCAAGAATAATGCCGTAAAAGGCAGCACGGGTTTAATTTTCGGGAAACAGCAACGGGATCTGCAGGAAAAAGGTGGTACCCTGTTCCGGGGTACTGTTGAAGTATACTTTGCCTCTAAGGTATTTTTCGCCGAAAAGCTTCATGCTGTATGTACCGATGCCGCGGCCCTGCCCCTTCGTACTGAAAGAACGCTTGAAAAGCTGAAGCTGGATTTCGCGGTCGATGAAATTGCTGTTGTGCACCGAGAACAGCACCGCAGCCTCCCTTTTGACACAGGCCAGCGCAACGGTGCCGCCGGGCATGGAAGCTTCCAGGGCATTCTTGATCATGTTACCCAGAATGCGTCTTACCAGCACCTGGTCGGTATGCAGTTGCAGATTTACCGATTGCCGGTCGATCTCGAGCTTTTTGCGCGAATCGGTTTCATATCTGGAGTACATCCCGATGAGCTCCTTCAGGATCGAAAACGAATCGGTTGCCGACAGGCTCAGTTCCAGATCGCCACGCTCGGCGGCACTGATCTCGCGTTGCGAAATGATCTCTTCGATCAGCATTTCCGTGGACCGGTTAAGCAGTTTGGCCAGGTCGGCAATTTCACTGGTATTGTTGATTTCCTGAAGAATGGAGGAAATTCCTGAAATGGCAGTGGCGCTGTTGAGTACGTCATGGAAGAACACCCTTTCGAGCATTTGCCGCCGTTTTTCGTGGCTGATATCTGCAATGGCAAAAATGGTGAATTCTTCAGCATCCTGGTGATATGGCGTAGCGGTTACACGAAGGTCGAAAGCATCGCCATTGGCAGAAACGATACGGCATTCTTCTTCGGAAGGATTTCCGCGTTGCGATTTCAGGATGGCATTCACCGCCCCGCAGGTGCGGCAGAACTCCGATGTTCCGCATCCCCCTGAAGTGTAATTCGAATGGATGCAGTTCATGGCTTCACCGGGCCGCTTGCCGATGATTTTGCGGCTGTCGGGCAATCCCAGGAAATCAATAAACAACCGGTTGGCATACACGATCTGGCGTTCCTGGTTGAGCACCAGCAACATTTTTGAAACCGCATCGGATATCCTTACGAGAACCTCATTATTGTTGAAAAGTTTATTCTGCAGCCGGATCTTTTCCGACGCCGCTCTGTCTGCCGGCGCAAAGGCCGTTATAGCATGGATGATCTCCATATTCCAGGCACCTTAACATGAAGTCCAAAAATAACATTTTTTAAGAAAAAAACTCATTTTATTTTAACCCCTCTAATAAGGCCTGAATAGCTTTTGCCAATCTGAGATGGAAACATGAAAATGCTAAAATCGCATATTGGAATCACTGTAGTTTAACAACCTTAGCACGATGGATTCTTTGCTTATTATCAAACACATCGATGAAGTACAAACCGGGTTGCAGATTTCGGGTGTCTATGTTTGTGGTTTCGAGAGAACAATTTTCACTCTTCCATAAGGTGCCAAATACATCAGAAACTTTATAATACCATGAGTATGATTCGGAAAACTGATTTAGAATGGTCAATTTTTCAGTACACGGGTTAGGATAAATTTTTAGGTTGGCACTCTTTGCTGATACCTGCTCCACACCTACAGTTTCAGAATAAAACGCAGCGCTCATTGCTTTAATTGATAAATCTACACTGCCTCCAATCAACATGGCTTCTGCAAATAAAAACACCCAGCCATAATATGTTTCCCACGGTTTGGTGATTTTAAAACCCAGATAACCTTCACCTGAAAACACACCATAGGTATTATAGTAACCCGGGGGAGGGTAAACTTCATAATGCTGTGACCTCAGAAGCAGAGATTTTATAGTATCGCCTGTCCAGGCCAGGTTTTCACCGATTGGTTCCAATTCATCTAATTTCCTTGCCCAATAGTGCGTTCCATTGGTTTTTACAAGTTCAACATCGTCATTGTAAACTTCAACGAAAGCTTTTACATCCTCGTAATAGTTATAATAAACGTACCTGATATTAAATCGAAATTCAGGTGTGCCATCAAGATCGACATCCAGAAATAAATGTTCGATTTCATTCCACTTGTTTAATGTTAACAACGAATCCGGATCGAAATCGATGTAATGAATATGCTCACCTGTTATTTGTCCGGCATAAATCGTTGCCTGGGCATTTACCTGTAGTGGCATAAAGAAGCTTAAAACAAGAAAGGGAATTAATGCGACTGTTTTCATATTTCATTGTTTTTGAATATAGGAAATGAGGCAAAATGATATTCGCAATTTCAGGAATCGGGACGAACTACAAAGTGTGGCAAAAACTGTTTAAGCATCTTTGTCCCTGTAAATTCCCTTCAATTTAATATCCTGTACAAACTTATACAAAAAGAATGAATTAAAAAAGCAGGATTTAAAAAATCTTCCGGGCAATCTGCCTGATGTTATCGCTTACGCCGATGGTGAAGTAATGCAGCGCCGGTACGCCTGCTTTTTTCAGTTCCAGCGACTGGTTGATAGTCCACTCGATGCCAAGTTGGTAAGCTTCCTTATCGTCTTTGCATTTGCGAAGCTCTGCTGCGAGATCCTCAGGAATATCGATGTGAAACACCAGCGGCAACATGCGCAGGTCGTTGATCTTGTTAATGGGCTTCAGCCCGGGGATAATAGGAACGGTGATTCCGGCAGCACGGCACTTGTCAACAAAGGCGAAATATTTCCGGTTGTCGAAAAACATCTGGGTAATGATATAATCGGCGCCGGCATCGATCTTTTCTTTCAGGTAGATCATATCCACATCCAGGTTGGCGGCTTCGAAATGTTTTTCGGGATATCCGGCCACCCCTACCGAGAAATCGGTGGCGGTGGTATTTCGCAGTTCCTCATCGAGGTATTTGCCTTTGTTGAGGTTAACGATCTGCCGCACCAGATCCACGGCATAGGGATGTCCTTCAGGTTCGGGGCGAAACAGCCGCTGTGTCCTGGGCGGATCGCCGCGCAGCACCAGCAGGTTTTTGATGCCAAGGAAATGCAGATCGATGAGGGCGTATTCCGTTTCGGATTTGGTGAATCCTCCGCAAATCAGATGAGGTACAACTTCAAGGTCGGGATACCTGCATTTGATGGCAGCCGAAATGGCCACCGTACCCGGGCGCTTGCGGATGGTTTTTTTCTGAAGCAGGCCGTTGGGCAGCTTTTTATAAACCACCTCCTGCTGATGATAGGTGATGTTCACGTTTATCGGGTCGAAATCCAGCAGCGGATCGATGGCCTGGTAGATCGAATCGATATTCCCGCCTTTGAGGGGCGGAAGCAGCTCGAACGAAAACAGGGTTTTGTCGGTATCTTTAAGTCGATCAATAATTTTCATACACGATGTTTGATTTGGCAAAAATAGGCGTTTTTGCATATCGCTGGCTGTTCAGGGGCGAAAGGCAGACCATTGGTCACCGAGGAAAAATTAACTGGTCATCAATGTATGATCCCTCAGGTTATCCTTTTCCCTGTGCGGGATCTTCAGGCGCATGGTGGTGCCCTGCATGTGTTCCGATTCAATTTCGATAAAGCCGCCCATTTCCTTGGCAATGCCCAGGCTGATCGACAGCCCGAGGCCGGTACCCTTCCCGAGCTGCTTGGTGGTATAAAACGGAAGGAAAATATTGGTTTTGATGTCATCCGGCACCCCGATGCCGTTGTCCTTCACTTCCATAAAGATGAAATCCTTATCGGCGAAGCTTCTCACTTCGATGCGTTTTTCGTATTGCTTGCCGGTCTTTTCGGCCTTTTCTTCCACGGCATCCTGGGCATTGTTAAAGAAATTCACCACCACCTGCTCGAACTTGTAGGGATTGCCCTTGAGCCGGGGCAGGTGTTTATCGAGCCGGAAATCCACAGTAATTCTGCGATTGGCAAAGTTTGTGCGGGCCAGCGAGAAGGCATTTTCAATCCGGGTATTCATATCGAAATATTCCTCGATCTGTTCCTGCTGTCCGCGCGAGAAATTGCTGATCTCGTTAATGATGAATTTGATGCGTTTAATGTCTTCGTGGATGTTGCCAATGTTTTCTTCAATAAACGATTTTTCGGGGTTTTCTTCGGTCAGTTCCATTTGCAGGCTTTCGTTGGCAAGCGAAATATTTTGCAGCGGCTGCTTGATTTCGTGTGCAATGCCTGCCGCCAGTTCGCCTAGGGAGGTGAGGCTTGCCTGGTGCACGATGATCTGCTGCTGTTCTTTTTGCTTTTGCAGGGCGGCGGCCACTTTCACTTCCAGTTCGCGGTTGAGGCGCTTTTTGGTCCGGTAACGGTAATACACCACAAAAGCAAGTGCCAGGGCCACCACAATGGCCAGCAACAGGTAAAACTGGTTGGCCTGTAATTTCTCGATGGAAATGCGCTGCTCCAGAATCTCCTTCTCCTTTTTCTCCACTTCATAAACAATTTGAAGGTTGCGGATGTGCCGGCTCTTTTCGGTGTCGAGGATGCTGTCCTTCAGGGAGGCCATCTGCTTGTAATATTCAAGCGACCGCTCGTATTGGCCTCGGTTTTCGTACCACATCGAAAGATGCCTGTAGATATCCATGACCAGCTTGTTCGATTCGATGTTGCTGGCAATTTCAAGCGCCTCCAGCAACAGCCCGCGGCTTTTTTCATACCGCCCGAGTTTCATATATAGATCACCCAGGTTGGTCAGCGCCACGGCAATGCCTTGCTTGTTGTTTGCCAGGCGGGAAATCTCCAGGCTTTGATTGAAAAAACCGAGCGCTTTTTCGTATTCCTCCAGCGACCGGTACACCAGCCCAAGGTTGGAGTAAATCACGCCAATATTTATCTGATCGCCCAAAGGCTTTTTCATCTTCAGCGCCTGATTGAAATATTCGATCGCCCGGGGATAGTCCTGGATTTCCATGCTTGCCACCCCCAGATTGATCAGTGAATTGGCCATGGCATCGGAATCCTGGAGCTGTTGGGTGATGCGATAGGCTTCCTTGTAATAGGCAAGAGCCTTGTCGTTCTCCTTCATGTTGTTGTAAATGTTTCCGATGTTGCTGTTGGAAATGGCGATGCCTTTGAGGTTCCCGGTTTCTTCGTTGATCTTAAGCTGCTGCAGGTGGTTGCTCAAAGCCAGGTCGTAATATCCGAGGCGGTTATACACCACACCAATATTGTTGTAGCTGGCGGCCAGTTCATTGGTATTGTTGGTCTCAATGTTTTTGCGCAGTGCCATGTTGAAATATTCCAGTGCAGTGGCAAAATCGCTTTGCATAAAGTAGGCTGTGCCAAGGGTTTTAGCCACAGCGGCCATGCCTTCAGGGTTTTGCATTTTCTCCATGATTTCCAGGGCCCTTTTTCCATATGTCACCGATTGCTGTGGCGAAACACGAAGATAGCGCCGTGAAAGACCGGAGAGAATGGTGGCCTGCTCCTGCAAACCGGGTGTTGGCGCTGCCTGAAGCAGGCGCTCCAGGCTGTCGATTTCTGCCTGCTGGGCAAAAGCCTGCCCATGCAGAATGAGCAACAGCAAAACAATAAACAATCTCATAGCGAGCTTTTTGGTAGAAACAGCAAGCCGGATTTGATCAATCCATCCTTTTTACTTATCAACAAATTTACTAAATCAAGTCTTTAATCCACCGGATTATTGATGGAGAATGTGTAAATTTGTGTCTCAAATATTCAAATAAAAAAACAAAACATATGGCAGGGGTAAACAAAGTAATCCTTATTGGCAACCTGGGAAAAGACCCGGAAGTGATCACCTTTGAAAACGGGGTGAAAAAAGCTTCTTTTCCGATGGCAACCACCGAATCATACAAAAACCGCGAAGGCAACCGCGTTGAACAAACCGAATGGCACAACATTGTGCTGTGGCGCGGACTGGCCGAAATAGCCGAGAAATACCTCAGCAAGGGAAATCAGGTGTATATCGAGGGAAAAATTAAAACCCGTTCGTATGAAGTGGACGGGGTGAAGAAATACATCACCGAGATTTTCGGCGACAACATGACCATGCTTGGCCGGAAGGAATCCTCGGGCGAGCAACCCCGCGAAACACCGCCTCCCGCCGATACTACCCAATATCCGGAGGCAGCGCAGGGAGGTGAACCCACAGACGATCTGCCTTTCTAAAAATGAGGGTTTTACAATAAAATTTTGTACAGGAAGTTTTATGTGGGTATGTAAAAAAAGTGTAATTTTGCAACCCGAAAATTTTTAGTAGAACTAATTGATATTCATTTTGGAAGACACAGATATCGACTCGTATGCGGAGATACTTATGGTTGCAGAGAGATTCTTTCTGCAACCTGACATTCCCGTAATCATTGGCCTCGTTGCCATGCTGGTACTCATCGCCTGTTCGGCCCTGATCTCCGGCTCCGAAATTGCGTTCTTTTCACTTGGCCCCAATCAGCTCAATGTGCTAAGAGCCACCAAATCCAAAAGCAGTCAACTTATTATCAATCTGCTCGACCGGCCCAAGCGCCTGCTGGCCACCATTCTCATTGCCAATAACTTTGTGAACGTGGCCATCGTGATCCTGTCGAGTTTTATCATCAGCAAGCTGATCAACCTGGCGTTATATCCGCTGCTGTCGTTCCTTATCCAGGTGGTGGTGGTTGCTTCGCTGCTGCTTATCCTGGGTGAGATCATTCCCAAGATCTATTCATCTTATAAGCCGCTGAAGTTTGCCGAAATGATGGCGCGTCCGCTGAAGACGCTTATTTCGGTATTTTATCCGCTGAGCAGCCTGCTGGTCAGAAGCACCACCTTTATCGACAAGCGCATGGGCAGGGTAAGTGCGCAGCTTTCGATGAGCGAACTGTCGGAGGCCTTCGAACTGACCTCTGAAAACGGCGCCCCTGAAGAAGAACGGAAAATCCTGAAAGGCATCGTAAAATTCGGTGACATCGACACCAAGGAGATCATGAAGTCGAGGGTGGACGTTACGGCGGTGGATGTGGCAACCAATTACATGCAATTGCTCGAAATTATTCTCGATGCCGGATATTCGCGCATCCCGGCATATCAGGATCATTTCGATAGAATCATAGGCATTCTTTATGTGAAGGACCTTTTGCCGCATCTCGACAAAGGTGCGGATTTCGAATGGGCGAAGTTGCTCAGGCCTGCTTTCTTCGTGCCCGAAAACAAAAAGATCAGCGACCTGCTACAGGAATTTCAGCAGAAGAAAATCCACATGGCAGTTGTGGTGGATGAATACGGCGGCACTTCCGGCATTGTTACCCTCGAAGATATTATCGAAGAAATTGTGGGTGATATCAGCGACGAATTCGATACCGAGGAAGATGAGATCAGTTATAAAAAACTCGACGATTCGAATTACCTTTTCGAAGGAAAAACCCTGCTGAACGACCTGTGCAAGATCCTGGAAATCGACGACCGGGTATTCGAAAATGTGAAAGGCGACTCCGAAACCCTGGCAGGGCTTATCCTGGAGCTTGAAGGAAAAATACCAAAAGTTAATGAGAGCACTAAATTTCAGAATTTTGAGTTTAAAATCAGAAAGGTGGACAACCGCCGGATCGAACAGATCCATGTAAAAATTCTGAATAAATAGTTTTATGCTCACTTCCTTATCCCATACCAAAGCGATTGTGTGGTATGCTGTACTGATCACAGCGATCGTTTCTGCCTCAGCCTGTAACGATGCCGACTATGTACCCAAACCACGCGGATACCTCCGGCTTGATCTTCCCGAACAAACTTACAGGTCGCTCGACAGCACCTTACCATTCACGTTCGAGTATTCGAAACATGCCAGGATCAGCTCCGACCGGATCACCATGCAAAACCCGAACTGGTTCAATATTGCCTATCCCGGTTTTAAAGCCAAAGTACATGTAAGCTACAAGGATCTTGATGATGCGGTGCTGTACAACCTTCAACGTGACGCCCACGAAATGGCATATAAACATGCACCAAAAGCCGTGGGCATTCGCGAGATCCCCATCAACCGCCCACAGCAGAATCTGTATGGGCTTGGCTATGGCATCGAAGGGAAAGAAGCTGCATCGCCGTTTCAGTTCTACCTCACCGACAGCACTCATCATTTCATCAGGGGCGCGCTTTATTTCAACCTCAAGCCCAACAACGACTCCCTCGGCCCGGTCATCGATTTTATCCTCGACGACATCGACCACCTGATCTCCACCTTCCAGTGGAAGAATTAAAACCGGCCTGAGCGTTTGTTATCTTTTCCGGTAAGCAATTTCGGCGGATTTTGTTCGTCTGATTTAAATATTTCGAATCCTGAAAACCTGTGATAATCCATTTAATTTACTTTTGCATTTTTTTTGTAAAGAAACTTTGTTACTTTGTCAGAAAGACAAATTATTAACCAACCTAATTTTTAAATTAACATGAAGGTGAAATACATCGACCTGATCGAACAAACCTTTGAGTTTCCGCAGGAAGAATTTGAGGTGATCGACAATGAACTCTATTTCCATGATATTCCGCTGATGGATATCATCAAGCAATACGGTACCCCGGTCAAGCTTACCTACCTCCCCAAAATCAGCGAACAGATACAGAAAGCCCGCAGGTATTTCAATGTGGCCATGGCCAAAGTAGATTACCAGGCCGACTACCACTACTGCTATTGCACCAAAAGCTCGCATTTTTCGTTTGTGATCGAAGAAGCATTGAAAAACCGGATCAACCTGGAAACCTCCTCGGCTTTCGATGTAAACATCATTGAAGAACTGTACCGCAACGGACTGATCGATAAGGAAATATTTATCATCTCCAACGGATTCAAAAGACCCCAGTACCTCGAAAATATCACCCGCCTCATCAACGAGGGTTTCAAAAACACCGTGCCTATCCTCGACAACATGGACGAACTCGAGTACTACGTGAACAACGTCAAGGGGAAATTCAACATCGGTATGCGCATTGCCTCCGAGGAGGAACCCATGTTCTCGTTTTATACTTCGAGGCTTGGAATCCGCTACAACGACATTGTGCCCTTTTACAAGCAGCACATCAAGGACAACCCTGATATCTCACTGAAGATGCTGCACTTCTTTATCAACACGGGTATAAAGGATACGGCCTACTACTGGAACGAGCTCAACAAGAGTTTGAACGTGTACGTCGAACTCAAAAAAATCTGTCCTGAACTCGACTCGTTCAACATTGGCGGAGGCTTTCCGATAAAGCGGTCGCTGGGTTTTGAATACGATTACGAGTATATGGCTGAAGAAATCGTTGCACAGATCAAAAATACCTGCAACCAGAACGGAGTGCCTGAACCGAACATTTTTACGGAATTCGGATCGTTTACCGTGGGCGAAAGCGGGGCGGTTTTATATTCGATTTTGGATCAAAAGCAGCAAAACGACCGCGAGTTGTGGAATATGATCGACAGCTCGTTTATGACCACCCTTCCGGATTCGTGGGCCATCAACCAGCGGTTTATCATGCTCCCGATCAACAAGTGGGATGCCGAATACCAGCGGGTATTTCTGGGCGGCCTCACCTGCGACAGCCAGGACTACTACAACGACGAAGCCCATGCCAACGCCGTCTTCCTGCCCAAATTTTCGCACGACGAACCGCTGTACATCGGCTTTTTCCATACCGGCGCCTATCAGGAATCGGTGGGCGGATACGGCGGCATCCAGCATTGCCTCATTCCTGCCCCCAAACACATCATCATCGACCTGGATGAAAACGGAGAGTATTATCCCAAGCTGTTTGCCAAGGAGCAAAGTTTTAAGTCGATGCTTAAAACACTGGGTTATTAATTGCAAATGTGGCTGTCTGAAAAGGTTTATGCGCCCTGAGGTTTCCTTCTAATAGTTTTGCTGAATAGCAAAATTGCGCGCTTCTTAACAGCAAATGCAGCCTGTGGCCGAACATCCGCGGTGAATACTTGTTTTGACCTAAAAAAGTATTGCATCTTGTTAATGATTCGTACTTTTACATCATCATGAAAAAGAAAAAGTTTGTTCCGCAAGCGCAACAACACCAGGATTATATCATACTTGAAATCTCGGCTACCCTCGAAGATTACCGGATGGCTTTCGAGTTGAACAGGATGCCGCAACTGCAGCTCCAGCGCGGGGAAGATTTGTTGGTGTATGGTGGAACAAAAACGCCTCCGGATTCCTATTCGCTTTATTTCTTCCAGGCCGAAAATACTACCTATTACCTCATTCACAACCTGGCCAACGATTTCACCCTCATGAAAAGCTATTTCCTGATCATGGAAGGCCATGCAGATGAACAGTGGCAACAAAATCTTGCCGATCACCTGGAGCAAACAGGCGACGTGCTGGCAGTGAATTTTGTTGATCCCTGCCAAAGCATCGACGGCAAGGGCAGTTCGAAAAAGAAACTTCAACTGGTGACGGCCATCCTTACCGATCTGGAATATCATATGCTGGAGGTGAAGAAGAAAAGTGAGGAGCAAAAGGTACAGCCTAAGCAGGGGCTTAAAACCAATGTCAGGAAATTGTACGATTGAAAAACAGGAAAAAACATTACAAATGAAAACAAAGATCATCGCCACCATCGGCCCGGCATCGTCTTCAAAGACGGTTTTGAAAAAGCTCATCTTTGCCGGAGTTGACGTTTTCAGGCTGAATTTTTCGCATGGCACTTACAGCGATTTCGAACGCATCATCAGGGATATCCGCGAACTGAACAGCAAATTGGAAACCCATATTCCCATCCTTGCCGACCTGCAGGGCCCCAAAATCCGCATCGGCAATGTTCCCGGCGGACAGATGGTGCTGAAAAATGGTGATAAGCTGATATTTACGGCAGATCGTCGCGGAGAGGCCGCCGGTAAGATTTTCGTCAGTTATCCTGATTTTCCGCGTGATGTACATGCCGGCGAAACCCTCCTGCTGGACGACGGCAAACTCACGCTACAGGTGATAAGTACTGACGGTTACACCGATGTACAGGCCCGTGTGCTGATTGGCGGGGTGCTGTTTCCCAGGAAAGGAGTGAACCTGCCCGACACCCGCATTTCGTTGCCCTCCCTTTCGGAAAAGGACAAGCGCGACATCAAATTCATCGTCGAACACGTAATCGAATGGGTGGGTTTGTCGTTTGTGCGCTCGGCCAGGGATATCGAAGAACTGATCTCCCTGATCAGGGAAAGCAAAGCGGAATACCTTCCACCGGTGATTGCCAAGATCGAAAAACCCGAAGCGGTAAACGATATCGATGCCATTCTGGAAGTGGCCCATGGCGTGATGATCGCACGCGGTGACCTGGGCGTGGAAGTGCCCCTGCAAACCGTTCCGCTCATCCAGAAAAGAATCGTGAAAAAATGCCTGCAGCAGGCCAAGCCGGTGATCATTGCCACACAAATGATGGAAGGCATGCTTAACAATTCGCGGCCTACGCGCGCCGAAGTGAACGACGTGGCCAATTCGGTGATGGATGGCGCCGACGCGCTGATGCTCAGCGGCGAAACTTCCGTAGGCAAATTCCCCGTGGAATCGGTGGAAACCATGCAGAAGATCATCAGCGAAGTGGAAAATTTCGAAGACATCTACCATAAGCAGCAAATTCCTCTGATAGATCACAATCCGCGTTTTATCTCCGATGCAATCATTTACAGCGGATGCAACATGGCGCGCACGGCCCAGGCCAAAGCCATCGTGTCGGTGGCATCCACAGGTTATTCCACGGCCAAAATCGTCTCGCAGCGGCCCAAAGCCATCGTGTTTGCCTTTGCCAACAACGATCATATTCTGCGCCGCCTCAACCTGCTCTGGGGCGTTAAGCCGCTGTATTTCGACCGCTACATCAACACCGACCAGACCATTGCCGACCTGATGGCCATCATTAAGGAAAAAGGTCTGGTACAGACAGGCGACCTGATCGTACACATCTCAAATATGCCTATCAACGAACCCGGCAAATCCAATATGTTGAAGCTAAGTTTCGTTGATTAAAAATGAAACATTTTCCATCGAAATTTTTAGCTGAGGGGAAAAGGTATTTTTCCGAAGCGAAATTCTGGGCTAAAATCCGGCGCTATTCGCGCAAAGCAGGCCTGCAGGTGGTTTATGCCGCACTGCTGCTGTATTTCCTCATGCAATCGCGCACGGTGCCAATGCGCGCAAAAGCCGGCATTATGGCTGCCCTGGGGTACTTCGTGCTTCCCACCGATCTGATCCCTGATGTGGTTATCGCTTTCGGCTTTACCGATGATATTGCAGTGCTTCTTTATGCCCTCTCACAGGTTTCCGATCACATCACCCCCGAAGTGAAGGAAAAAGCCAGGGTTAAACTCACCCAATGGTTCGAAAATATCGATCCAGTCGAAATTGCATTACTGGAAGAAAAGATTAGCGGGGAGGAAACGGATACTCTTTGATAAATCCGTATATGATTGGTTGATCAGCGTTTTGTTGATTTTGTTACGAGGCATGTAAGCGTGATTTTCCGGTCTGACGGGCTCCCAGCAGAAAAATTATTTCGCCTGAATATAGGTAAGGTTCGTGGATACTGATGTAAAATAACACAGGAAAAATAAAATTCTGCAAATTAATTCCTGCGCAGAAAATTATAGGTAATGGTGCCCACCTGCACATCGGGGGCATTGGGGTCGGGTGTGAAGACAGCTTTTAATGCTGCATCTTCGGCGAGCTTACGCAGGCGCTGATCGGTGATGGTGGTACCTTTCACTCCCGGCAGCACGCGGGTAACTTTTCCCTGCTTGTTTACCCAAATCTTCACCACCACTTTTCCCTGCTCCAACGATTCGTAGGCTGGTTTTGGCAGGTGGATCGAGCCGCGTCCTTCCAGGTCGTATGCAATGCCGTCGCCCATACCGGCTACTCCGTCGGGTTTTTTGCTGTCCTTCGATCCCTGTTCTTTTCCCTGATCGGCCTGGGTGGTACCGGTTCCCTGGGTGCCCGATTCCTCCTGGTCTTTCCTGTTGGGGGTATACAGCGCTTTGGGATTTACTTTGGGCTCCTCCTTCACCTCCTGCTCCACGGGTTCCTGCTCCACTTCTTCTTCGGGAGGCGTTTCTTCAGGCTTTTCTTCTTCAAGCGCCGGGGCTTCTTCCACCTCCTGGGTGATGATCTCTTTGGGTTCGGGTTCTTGCGGCTGAGGCTCGATACGCTGCACGGGCTGAATTTTCTCGGGCTGCGTAAGACCGGATCCTGTTTCATCGTATCCCAGGCTCACTTCCACACCTTCCTCACCCGGAAGGGGCAACGGCGTGCGCAGGGCAAGAAACAGCAGCAATGCCACCACCATCAGGTGAAAAAGTATTGTGCCGATGGCACCGCTGTATTTGTATTTTCTTTCGTTCATAGTACTGATAATCAAAACGATTGTTCGCAGCCAAAATTGCCTTCTGTTCTTTGGTTGGCGGCTGCCTAACGGGGCCGCGTGGCCAGGATCACCTTGTGGCGGGTGCCGTATTTGTCGTTGATCCTGTTTACGGCATCTATCACATTCACCACGTACTGCACGGCCACCGACTGATCTGAACGCAGCACCACCGATCCCTCAACCTGTCCGGCCAGTTTCTCGCTCAGGCTCGATTGCAACTGTTCTTCATTCACCGGTGTTTCGTTCACAAAATAATCAAATTGGTCGTTGATGTACACCGTAATGGTTTGCCTGGCCAGCGTTTTGCTGCTGCTCTGGGGCAACAGCAACTTAATGGCATTGGGCGCTACCAGTGTGGAGGTGAGCATGAAAAAAATCAGCAACAGAAACACCAGGTCCGACATGGAGGCCATGCTGAACTGAGCGCTTCTTTTATTGCGGGTTTCGATAGCCATAGTTTTT
>JBKHBQ010000196.1:0-7336 GCA_046542305.1 Bacteroidales bacterium | reverse complement strand
GCGGTAAAAAAATAGCTGCCCCGATTCCAGAGCCGCTCCTGATATTAAGCTAAAGGTTTAAAAACTACCTATTCGTTTACCTGCGCTTTAATCGAAGATACTTTCAGAATATTGTCGGCAATAGGGCAGCGTTTCTGGATTTTCTGAAGCAATTGCTGTTTTTCTTCCAGGGTCAGGTCGGCATCGATGTCAACCTTTGCCCTGATTTCGGTAAAGCCGGATCGTCCTTCTTCAGTTTTTCCCATCAGGAAATCCTTGTCGATATCGCCTTCCACATCCACTTTTATTTTTCTGATCTTCAGTCGCTCCTGGTTGGAAATGATTCTGCCGATTGCGCAAATACAAGCGCCCAGCGAACTCAAAAAGACTTCCAGCGGGTTGGGGCCTTCGTTATTTCCTCCGGCTCCTTTGGGTTGATCGATTACAAAGGGTTGTGAACAATCAATCATGGTTTTGAATCCTTCGTGAACTGTACTTGTAATTTTTACTGTTGAAATGGCCATTGTCTATTTTTTTAAATTGATTAGAAAATATTGAGCATATGTTCATTTAAACCGCAAAAGTTTATTTTTATTATACATATTTTAATAACTTAAATACTTTTTATAAAGTTCTGTTATCATGGATTTTGAGGTTGTGATAATATTCTCAACCAATTGTATTGCAATTTTGTAAAAAGCAGAAATCAAAAGAAGGAAACACGGTGTCATGCTCCTTGTGCTTAACAATTTTTAATAGCAGCGCAAAGCAGGGGAGGGGGTAGATTATGTAGCTTTGCAATTAAAATTCGTTCTAAATTAAAAGCCATGCCACATTATCACAAGCTTGGAAATATCCCGCACAAGCGGCACACGCAGTTCAGAAAACCGGACGGTGGTCTTTATGCCGAGCAACTGGTCTCCACCGAGGGTTTTTCCGATACTTATTCGCTGGTCTATCATACCCATCCGCCAACGGCAGTTACCGCAATCGACAAGGAATACGCCATGGCTCCCGAAATAGCTGTGGACGTAAACATGCAGCATCGCAGCCTGAAAGGTTTCGATATTGATCCTGCGGATGATTATCTGGAAAGCCGTACCTATATGCTGGTGAACAATGATGTTTACATCAGCCTGGCCGCACCGCGCCAATCCATGAAGGATTACTTTTTTAAGAATTCCGGAGCGCACGAGCTGATTTTTGTTCACCGGGGTGAAGGCAGGCTCAGGACCATGTATGGAAACATCGATTTCGGGTATGGCGATCACCTGATCATTCCCCGCGGCGTGATCTATCAGATCGATTTTAAGGATGAAGACAACCGGCTGTTCATTGTGGAGTCGTTCACGCCGTTTCGTTTTCCGAAAAGATATATGAATAAGGCCGGGCAACTGCTCGAACATTCACCGTTTTGTGAACGCGATATCCGTAAGCCTTCCGATCTGGAAACTCACGACGAAAAAGGTGATTTCCTGGTAAAGATCAAGCGCGACGATAAAATTTTTCCATACCATTACCAAACACATCCCTTCGACCTGATCGGGTGGGACGGGTATCATTTTCCTTACGCATTTTCAATACACGATTTCGAACCCATCACAGGCCGCGTACATCAACCACCGCCCGTGCATCAAACCTTCGAAACTCCGACGTTTGTAGTTTGTGCATTTGTGCCCAGGATGTACGATTACCATCCCGAATCCATTCCCGCGCCTTACAACCACAGCAATGTAGATTCGGACGAGGTGTTGTATTATGTGGACGGCGATTTTATGAGCCGCAAACACGTAGAAAAGGGAATGATCACGCTTCATCCCACAGGCATTCCGCACGGGCCGCATCCCGGCACCGTCGAAAAAAGCATCGGCAAAAAAGAAACCGGTGAGCTTGCGGTGATGGTGGATACTTTCAGGCCACTGAAACTCACCAGGCAGGCCCTTAAAATTGAAGATCCATCCTATCACAAAAGCTGGGTGGAAGAATAAATCAAAAAAAAAACCGAAAATAATGAATGCAAATACAGAACAGGATTTTCTCCCTATCAACGGGACCGATTATGTTGAGTTTTATGTTGGCAATGCCAAGCAGGCAGCCCATTATTATCAGACCGCCTTTGGCTTTCAGCCACTGGCCTATGCCGGATTGGAAACGGGCGTGAAAGACCGTGCATCGTATGTGCTGAAGCAGGACAAGATCAGGTTTGTACTTACCACTGCGCTCGTGCCCGACAGCGAAATTGCGGAGCATGTCAGAAAGCACGGTGACGGTGTGAAAGTAGTGGCCCTGTGGGTGGATGATGCCCGCAAATCTTTCGCGGAAACCACCAAACGCGGGGCAAAGCCCTATTTTGAACCAAAGGTGGAAAAGGATGATTTTGGCGAAGTGGTAACATCAGGCATTCATACCTATGGCGAAACCGTACACATTTTTGTTGAACGGAAGAACTACAACGGCCCGTTTCTTCCCGGATATCAAAAATGGGAGCCCCATTACCGCCCCCAACCGGTTGGTCTGAAGTATGTGGATCATATGGTTGGCAATGTCGACTGGGGCCAAATGAATACCTGGGTAAAATTTTATGCCGATGTGATGGGTTTTAAACAAATTATTTCTTTTGATGATAAGGATATCTCCACCGACTACACTGCGCTGATGAGCAAGGTGATGTCGAACGGCAACGAGCGCATCAAATTTCCCATCAACGAACCGGCCGAAGGTAAAAAGAAATCGCAGATCGAGGAGTATATCGACTTTTACGGCGGCGCCGGTGTGCAGCACGTGGCCATGGCTACCGACAACATCCTCGAAACGGTGAACAAACTGCGCGATCGCGGCGTGGAATTCCTCAGGGTGCCCGATACCTACTACGATACGCTGCTTAGGCGTGTAGGGGAGATCGACGAGGAAGTCGGGCAATTGAACGACCTGGGCATTCTGGTGGACCGGGATGATGAAGGCTATCTCCTGCAGATCTTTACCAAACCCGTGGAAGACCGCCCCACCGTATTTTACGAAATCATTCAGCGCAAAGGCGCACGCTCATTTGGAAAGGGAAATTTCAAGGCCCTGTTCGAATCCATCGAACTCGAACAACAAAAAAGAGGAACTTTGTAACATATGAAAACCACAGGCAGTCGATATGGCTGCCTGTTTTCTACCAAATCATCAAAAAAAAATGAAACTAACCAGGTATGATTAAAGCAAACGACCCAAAAATAAGAACCTGGCTGTACGTGAGCGACGACAGCGATTTTCCGATCCAGAACATTCCCTTCGGCGTGTTTAAACCCAAAAACAGAACGCATCCGCGGATAGGCAGCAGGATCGGCGACCATGTGATCGATTTGTCGGCCATTGCCGAAAAAGGCTATTTCAAGGATGAAGGCATCGAAACCAGGGAAATTTTTTACAAGCCGTACCTGAACGAATTTATGGCCCTTGGCAAACCCACATGGCGTGCCATACGCAATAAAATTTCCGCCATTTTCGACTATGAAAACGAGGAATTCTGGAATACGGAGGATTTCAAGCACAATGTGCTGTTTAATGTGAATGAGGTGGATGTGTTGATGCCGGTCCAGGTTGGCGATTACACGGATTTTTATTCCAGCATCGAACATGCTACAAATGTAGGTAAGATGTTCCGTGATCCGAAAAACGCGCTGTTGCCCAACTGGAAGCATCTGCCCGTGGGTTATCACGGAAGAGCGTCTTCCATTGTTTCTTCCGGAGCATCTATTCACCGGCCATTGGGCCAAACCAAACCCAACGATGAAGAACCGCCGGTATTCGGTCCAAGCAAATTGGTGGATTTCGAGCTGGAAATGGCTTTTGTTACCGGACGCGAATCCAAGCTTGGGCAGCGCATCAGCACCCGCGAGGCTGCAGATTATATTTTCGGGATGGTGCTTTTCAATGACCTTTCGGCCCGCGACATTCAAAAATGGGAATACCAGCCGCTGGGCCCCTTCCTGTCCAAAAATTTTGGATCGGTCATTTCGCCCTGGATCATTACCCTGGATGCGCTGGAACCCTTCAGGGTTGACGGACCCGAGCAGGAACCCGAAGTATTGTCCTATCTGAAATCCGATGGTCCGGCCAATTACGACATTCAACTGGATGTGTATTTGCAAACCGAAAGCTTTAAGCCGCACAGGATCTGCCGGTCGAACAGCAAATACCTGTACTGGAATATCCTGCAGCAACTGGCACATCACTCCGTAACAGGCTGCAACATTAAAGTGGGCGATATGTATGCTTCGGGAACCATCAGCGGGCCCACCCCAACATCATTCGGTTCCATGCTCGAGCTGAGCTGGCGGGGCAGCAAGCCGCTGAAAATGCCTGATGGCAGCGAGCGCAAATTCATTCATGACCATGATACCATCATCATGAAAGGAAGGGCAGAAAAAGACGGTGTAAAAATCGGTTTCGGCGAATGTATCACCACCATCCTGCCGGCCCTGCAATAATCCAATTTGAAATCTGAACACAAGAAAGACGCTGCACGATGATCAGACAAATCGATCCCAAATCACTTGCCCTGCCACAATTGCATAAATTTATTCTGCATTCGGTGGCACCACGTCCGATAGCCTTTGCCAGCACGGTAGACAAAGACGGCAATCCCAACCTGTCGCCATTCAGCTTTTTTAATGCTTTCGGGGTAAATCCCACCACGCTGATCTTTTCGCCCTCGCGCCGGGGCAGGGACAATACCACCAAACATACCTACGAAAATATCCGCCAGGTGCCGGAGGTGGTAATCAATACAGTGAATTACGAAATGGTGCATCAGGCAAGCCTCGCCAGTTGCGAATATCCGAAGGGAGTAAACGAATTTATCAAAGCCGGATTTACGCCATTGCCCTCCGAAACAATCCGCCCGTTCCGCGTGAAGGAATCGCCGGTACAGTTTGAGTGTGCTGTGCGTGAGGTAATCGAAACCGGAACGGAAGGCGGTGCGGCCAACCTGGTGGTGTGTGAGATCAACATGATCCATGTTCATGAGGAAATTCTCGGTGAGAACAATTTGCCCGATCAGCAGAAGATTAAGCTGGTGGGACGGATGGGTGGAAATGACTATGTGAAAGCTTTTGGCGATAGCCTGTTCGAAGTACCCAAACCTTTGCTGGACACAGGGATCGGCATCGACCGGCTTCCCGAAAAGATCAGGCTGAGCAAATGCCTCACCGGAAATAACCTGGGGCAGCTCGGCAATATGAATGCTTTCCCGTCGAGCGAACATGTGCAGGACATCATGAGGCATCCGGAGGTAAAGAATCTGTTGCAGAATTTGAAGGACGATCCAATTACGTTGGAGCAGGAATTGCAGTTGCTCGGAAAAAAATGGCTCGACGACGGCAGGATAAAGGAAGCTTTTGCAGTGCTGATGATCGACACGGGGAAATCCGGATAACCTGCCGGTAACAGATAATCATGCAGAAATACGACTATATCATTGCCGGTGGCGGCGCTGCAGGGCTGAGCCTGGCCTACTACCTGTCGCTTTCGAAGCTGAGCAGCCGACATGTGCTGATCATCGACAAAGACCGGAAAAATCGCAACGACCGCACCTGGGGATTCTGGACCAAAGAAAAAACAGCCTTCGACCATCTGGCAACCCTGAAGTATAGCCAGCTTAATTTCTACAGCAAGTACTATCAATCAAGGATCGATCTTTTTCCTTACAGGTATCGGGTGATCCGCGGGATAGATTTTTACGGTTTCATTAAAAACCACCTTGAAAAATATTCCAATTTTCATTTTTTAAATGAAAGGATCGAAGCCTTTGATGACAGGGAATCTGGTGCCGTGGTTAAAACTTCATCCGGAGAATATGAAGCTGGCTGGGTGTTCAGCAGTATTTTCGATGAAGAGGAGATCAGGCAGGCAATGAGCTCGGAGCTTTACCTGAAGCAACACTTTAAGGGTTATGTAATTGAAACCGGAAAAAAAGCTTTCGACCCTTCGGCTTTCACCATGTTTGATTTCAGAACGCCACAGCAGGGATTGATGCGGTTTTTTTATGTGCTTCTGAAACCAGGGCTTTGGTGGAGTACACGCTGTTTTCGGAAGAATTGCTCGACCGGCCGTTGTACGATGAAGCTATCCGCAAATATGTGGATGAAGTATTGAAAATCGGAAGCTATGAAATTGTTGAGGACGAATTCGGCATCATCCCGATGACCAATTACGTGTTTCCCGTTACCAAAGGCAAGCACATCATTCAGACCGGTTCGGCAGGCGGGAGCTCCAAACCCTCTTCGGGATATACCTTCATGCGCATTCAGCGGCATGTTCAGGAGATCGTCCGCGCACTCGAAACGGGAAAATCACCCGTCATCAGTGCCAATTCACCCGCGCGCTACAGGTTTTTCGATTCGGTCTTGCTGAATATTCTCAAGCATCGGGGTGATTTGAGTGAAAAGATTTTTTCGCAACTCTTCAAAAACAATTCAATAAAAACAGTTTTCCGGTTTCTTGATGAAAAAGGAGGATTGCCAAATGATTTAAAAATAATTTCCTCGTTGCCGCCGGGGCCTTTTTTGAAATCCACCATCGACATTTCGGTAAAATCCTTTTCGTGATTTTATTTCTGATCCAGGTTTTTTCTCAAAGTATCAACCCGCACCAGCAATTTGGCCATAATGGCATCCCAGATGTAATTTGAGGGGCAGTTTAGCACCTCATTGTCCGGGCTGTACGACTCCCAATAGTTGTGGTTTTTCGATAGCTGCGTGGTAACCGCGAGCATCATTTTGTCGGCAAGTTCCAGCGCCAGGTCGGTGTAGCCGTAATTCACCAGGCCGTCGAAAACCATGTAATCCCACAGCAGCCATACCGGCCCGTTCCATTTGCAGCAATAATCTACGTATGGCGTGTACCAGACATCGTCGGCTGCAAGGGTGGGAACGCCGTATTTCCTCCAGAATTTATCAGGGTTGGTGAGGGTTTCGATCAGCTTTTCGGCACGATCGGGCGGACATGCTTCGGCCCACATGGGCAAAAATCCGATGATCTCCTGGCGGCGCAGGTCGCGGGTCATAAAAAACCAGGAATGATCGTCGCGGTTCACATGATAATAGAAGCCGGTTTCCTCGTCCCACATCAGCTCATTAATGCGGTCGCTGAGTGAATCGGCTCTTTTTGTCCAGCGTTTGGCTTGCTTCGGCTTATCCAGTGCTTCAGCCATCTTTGCCAGGCAGCGCATTTCCTTCACCACCATCAGGCCCAGGTCGAGGCATTCAAGTTCATCCGAAATATCCTCTTTATCTACATCGAGGTATCTTTCGGCCGAAACCTGAAAAACGGCATTGTACCAGTCGCGCACATTTTCAATGATGCCGTACGG
>JBKHBQ010000195.1:0-7358 GCA_046542305.1 Bacteroidales bacterium | reverse complement strand
AAATCCATCCTGATGCCGCTGTTGAGCATCAGCTTTTCCGAAAGCCTGTATTTATCAACTACAAAAGCGCCCGCCGTCAATCGCCGGAAAGCCGGGATGATAAATCCCCAGCCCCCAATCCGGTTGTGCTGGTATTCCAGGTTTACCCCACTGGTCATTTTATGCATTTCGCTGAACAAATGCTTCATCTGCACATGTGCAGTAAAAACATCCTTGTTGAATTCGCGCTCCAGCGAATCGGGCGGCAATGGCCGGTATCCGTGCTCAACCGGCTCGGCAAATTCCTGCCGCAGGTTGTTTTGGTAGCTCAGGTCGATATCCAGCTTATGTTCATCAAAAATCACTGTGTTCTCAGAAGTCACCTTCAGGTGATCCACCTGCTGGTACGGCAGATCGATATCGCGGTTTGAAGCGTCATAACCGATCTCGCTGTTGCGGATCTCAAAGCCATGTGCATCGGCATAAAACCCGCTTCTCCGGTGGAAATTCCCGATGCTGACCGTGCTGATGATTTTGCGGCCCGTGATGCCGCCGGCAACAAATGCGTTCACCTCTCGTCCGGCCGTGTTTCGCAGGAAATGATCCTTCAGTACAAAATCATAGGTGTTGTATGTAACCGTATTCACCGGAACCCGGTAGTCGCCGTGTGTGATGCCTGTTAAGCGAAGGATCAGAAACGTTTTGTTTTTTCTGAGTGAAACCGCAGCCGATGTGCCGAGAAGGTTATTGTTTGAACGTCCGGTAAGCAGCACCTCGCCCGTAGCCCCTTCCTCTATGGGTATTTCAAACGGCTTAATATCGATCACCCCGCCAATGGCATCCGATCCGTACATCAAAGATGCCGGTCCTTTGATCACCTCGGCGGAAGCGATATTGAACTGGTCGATTTCCAACCCGTGATCCACACCCCACTGCTGGGCCTCGTGCTTGATGCCGCTTTCGGCCACCACCACCCGGTTGAAACCCAGTCCGCGGATCACCGGTTTAGACTGTCCGCTGCCAATCTCGATGGAGGAAATACCAGGCATGCTGCCCAGCGCACCCATCACATCCGTACTGATATTTCGGGCCATAAATTCGCGGTCGACCGAACTTACGTTCAGGCTGATCTCTCTCCTTTGCCGTTCAGCAGCATCCCCTGAAATGGTGACCGCTTCAAGCTGGTAGGATGCAGGTTTCAGGCGGATGATGTGGTTTGAAATATCGCTCCGCATCCACAGTGTGTCCAGATGGGTTTCGTATCCGATAATCTGGGCTTTTATGGTTATCCTTCCCTGCAAAAGTCCGGATAATAGAAAATCTCCCTGTGCAGTCGTAACGGTGTGCTCACCCGAAGGGGCTGCAACAATCACGACGCCGGGCACAGGTTTCCCATGTTCGTCGAGCACACGGCCCGACAAACCGACCGCAGATTGTGCATATAGGGCATGCCCAATCACGATCAATACCATGACGATTGCCGATCTGATCGTAACAAAAAGATTTTGATGATGGATAAAATAAAAATTAAGCCGGGAAGAGGTCAGCAAACAGGGGGTGCCCGCAACTGGTAATAAAAATTGGGACATGTGTGATAATATTCCAGTATGAGCGGAATGTCGGATTCGGTAAAAATAACCGGCTGTGAATTTTCAGGTTCTGACTGTGCAGCCTCAAAGGTGGTAAAATGAAATTTGCAGATGGGGCAATGATCGCTGTGCGCATTTATTCCCGATGCCTTTTTTTGAAATGCTTCACAATTGAGGTGGCCATGGTGATCGGTGAACAGGTGCAGGCTTTTGTAAAGCTGGGGTGCAAGAAACACCGCCGCTAAAAGCATCGCAATGATTCCGGTTATTTTTCTTCTGCCGATCATGCTGCAAAATTAGTGTTTATGCCGGGGTAAGGCTCTGTTTTAATATTTATTAAAAAATGATGTGCGAAAATGAAACCTTTCTCAAAAAATACTGTCTTTGGTATTTAGTTTAGAAAAACATGAATCAAAAAAAACTAATAACATTATGATGAAAAAACAGATCATGCTGCTGGCAGTGCTTGCGATTGCGGTTGTTCAGTTCTGGGGATGCGACGACGAAAACATCTGGGGACAGATCAAAGGTTCCGGCGACATTGTGGAAATTGATTATAATTTCACCGATTTTACCCGACTTGATATCAGCCATGCTTTTAATCTTACGGTAAGGAGTGCCGACAGTTTTTATGTAAAAATCTACATCGATGACAACCTTTCGAAATACCTCGATGTGCATAAAAGCGGCGAATGGCTGAATATCGGTATGGATGGCGACCACAATTACACCAATACGCATATTACAGCCGTGGTTCACATGCCCAACATTACCTACCTCAAAGGCAGCGGAGCTACTGATATTGAAATGAGCGGCTTCGATAGCGAATCCGATTTCAGGCTTGAGCTGTCGGGGGCCAGTGTTTTCTCGGCAGATCTCAGTGCGAACAACTGCGAAATGTACCTTTCGGGTGCCAGTGAGATCAACCTTACCGGAACCTGCAACGATCTGATGCTGGAAGGTAGCGGCGCCAGCGATCTGAATATGTCGAACTTTGTGGTGGCCGACGGCTATTTCGAACTCAGCGGCGCCTCCGACGGGACCATCCATGTGACCGACCACCTCGATGTCATTCTTTCGGGTGCTTCCGAGCTGCGTTACTACGGCAATCCGGCACTCGGAAATATTGAAATCTCCGGGGCCTCTTCACTGATCAGGCTTTAAACAGCACCGTGATACTTGACCACTACTCGGCCTGTCCGCGCCCAGACCTGGATTTTTGTACCTTTGAAAAAAATCAGGATATGAAAACAATTGGCTGGGGCATCGTTGGCTGTGGCAATGTGACCGAGGTGAAGAGCGGGCCGGCTTTTCAACGGGCTGAAAACTCGCGGCTGGTGGCGGTGATGCGCCGCGATGCCGCAAAAGCGGAAGATTACGCCCGAAGGCACAATATAGAAAAGTGGTACGGTAAGGCTTCGGAACTCATCAACGATCCTGAGGTGGACATGGTGTACATCGCCACACCGCCTTCCTCCCATAAAAAATATGCGCTGATGGCAGCGGCAGCCGGCAAGCCAGCCTATGTGGAGAAACCCATGGGCCTTAATTATGCCGAATGTAAGGAAATGAACGATGCCTTTGATAAGGCAGGCCTGCCGCTGTTTGTGGCCTATTACCGGAGGGCGCTTCCACGGTTCCTCACCATCAAATCCTGGATCGACGACGGAAAAATTGGCGATCCGCGCTTTGTGAACGTGGTTTTTCATCAGCCTCCTTCAGAAACCGATCTGAAAGAAATCCAAAACTGGCGTACGCAGCCGGAAATTTCAGGGGGCGGGTATTTCGTGGACCTGGGCAGCCATACACTCGACATCCTGCAGTTTTATTTCGGCGACATCATCTTTGCCGAAGGACGCGCAGCCAACCAGGCCGGAATGTATCCGGCTGAAGACATTGTAAGCGGCCGGTTCATTTTCGCCTCGGGCGTGCAGGGTACGGGAATCTGGTGTTTCAGCAGCGGCACGCGGCTCGACCGGACTGAAATTGTGGGCGACCGCGGAAAGATCAGCTTTGCTACATTCGGAAACGATCCGGTAATCCTTGAAACTCCACAGGGAGTACAGCAGTTCGACCTGCCAAACCCTATTCATATTCAGCAACCGCTTATCCAGACCATCGTCGATCAGTTGAACGGACGCGGCAAGTGCCCCAGTACAGGAACCACTTCAGCCCGTACCAATTGGGCAATGGACAGGCTGATGGGATGAAGGGCAAAATCTGCATTTTATCCTTATTTGGTAAGTATTTAGCTGTTACCACCCATGCTAAAAAGATTAGGCTGATTTTTTGTGGGAATTTTAGTATTTTTGATTTATTTCAAATGTCTGAATTATCCATATCTGATCCTTTCCCCGCCGCCGGCGTGCTGCAAAGAGCCCTTTCCCGAAAAGGCCTGCTTTCTGCTGCCGACACCGCCGTTATCTTCCAGGATCTGGATGCGATGGAAGAACGGTTGGATCAGCTTAAAAAATTCTTTCCCGAACATACATTGCATGCCATCGCCATCAAAGCCATGCCGCTTCCTCCGGTGCTCAGAAAGATCGGCAACGCCGGAGCGGGCCTTGAAGCTGCAAGCCTGCCCGAACTGGTCCTCGCACTAAAATCCGGTGTTCAGCCCACAAAAATTGTTTTCGATTCACCGGTAAAAACCCGCGAGGAAATTGAATTCGCCCTGCGGAATCAGGTTCTTCTCAATGCGGATTCGCTTGATGAAATTCATCGCATTGCGGAAATCCATCCGCACACCAAAACCAAAAGCATCGTCGGGCTTCGCATCAATCCGCAGGTGGGCGAAGGCAGGATCAGCATCACAAGCGTGGCAGGCGATTATTCCAAATTCGGGGTTCCGTTGAAAACCAAAAGGCAGGAAATCATTAAAGCATACCACGATCACGAATGGCTTACCGGCATTCATTTACACGTGGGTTCGCAGGGTTGTGAACTGCCGCTGCTGGTGAACGGAGTGAAAGCGGTTGCAGATCTTGCGCTGGAAATTAACCGCGAACTGAAGGCGGCCGGAAAACCCAACCGGATATCCACCTTCGACATTGGCGGTGGCTTGCCCGTGGCTTATTCCTCTGAGGACAATCCTCCCCTGATGCAGGATTATGTGGCCGCTTTGAGCAATAAAGTCCCGGAGCTTTTCGACGGCACTTTTCACCTGATCACCGAGTTCGGCAGGTGGGTGCATGTTAATTCCGGATTTGCTGTAAGCAGGGTAGAGTATGTTAAAGATGAAATTCATCCCGGCGGCCCTAAAACGGCCATGATCCATCTGGGCGCGGATATGTTCATCCGCGAATGTTACCTGCCGGAGCAATGGACACACCGGCTATCGGTGACGGATCAGGACTGCACGATAAAAAGCAGCGGCGAAGCGTATCGCTATATGATTGCCGGGCCGCTTTGCTTTCAGGGGGATATTATCGCGAGAAATGTGCTGCTTCCCGAAATCCGCCCTGCCGACTGGATCATCATTCACGACACGGGCGGATACACCCTCAGCATGTGGTCGAGGTACAACAGCCGGCAAATCCCCAAAGTGATCGGATACCGGCACGGAGGCGATCATTTCGAGATCCTCAGGGAACGTGAGAAGCCTGAAGATTTGTGGGCGTTTTGGGGGTGACGCCAATTTTTGTAAAGTGATTATTCTGGTTTTGATGATTTTATTGCTTCCAACACTTGCTGAATATCACCTTCATTCCTTACAATATGACGTTTAGCGGGTTCAAAGGTCTCCCAAAGTTTTTGTTGCTTTTCCGACAAAGGTTCGTTGTGGTATTTGGCTTCTACAACCTGTCCGCTTTGCAACCTGAAATCCAGTTCAGTTTGATCCTGATATAGGTACTCCGGTTGAAAAGATTTGAGTTTGAGAAAGACATAATTCTCAAATAAACTGCCTTTATCTCTGAAACCGGTATAATGCACACGGATGCCGGTATCAGGGGCATAAATCTTCTTTGGCGACAACAAGCGCTCATTGGTTTTCCCGTAGCGGTCCACAGGATAAATGAGGTATGCTTTCACAAATAAATCAAAATAGCGTGCCACAGTATCTACGGAAATCCCCAGCAGTTTCGCCAGTTTATTCAAACTCACCTGTTTGCCGGCCCTTTCCATCAGCATCAAAAAGAGATCTTTAAGAACTTTGGGCTGCCTGATGGCGTTAACTGCAGCAATGTCCTTCATGATAACGTCATCCACTAATTCGTGAATGTAAGCCGGGTCGTACTCCGTAACATATTGTGGAATACCGCCGGTTTTTAAAAAGTTTTCAAATTCAATTTCAAATAAATGCGGGTTTGCCTTACTAATGTTAATTTTTTTAAACTGTAGATATTCTTTAAAATCAAGGGGTAGAACTTCGATTATTTTATTGCGGCCGGTGATGTGGTGTTTTCCGGCAACTAACAGGGATGATGAGGACGAAGCCGCAAATACTTTGACATGCTGTGAGTCGTGCAGATTTTTAAGCTGTAGAGCAAAATCCTGTTTGTAAGCCACTTCATCGAGGAAAACATAAATCTTTTCATCATACCTGATTTGCTGAATTTTACGGTAGGCATCGATAATGTTCAAAATGCTGGCTTCCTTCAATGTATAATCATCAAGACTAACGTAAAAAATGTACTTCGGATCAATCTTCAGTTGGTCAATCAGCCACAAAATTGAAAGGCGCATCAGCGATGTTTTACCAATTCTTCTCAATCCAGTTAATAAAATGATTTGATCATTACCCAGTGATTCCGTTAGTAAAGATCTGTACTTTGGCCTGTCGATGATCGAAAAATTATGTTTTTGCTCCCACCAGGGATTAAATCTGAATAAACTGCTTTCCATAAAATTATTATTATCCGATGAACCATGCAAAAGTACCAAAATTATCCGATACTATCGTATAAAAACAGAATAAACTATCCGATACCATCGTATAGTTTTGCGCCGGGAGGGCGGAATTTTTGAAGCTATTAAATGCAGGTGTGGTTTTAAGACTATTTTTGCCGCTCAAATTTAAAAACCAAAACAGATGTTCAAAACAAACGAATATTTCGATGGCAAGGTGAAATCCATTGCCTTCGAAAACGAAGAAGGAAAGGCCACCATGGGTGTGATGGCCCCCGGCGAATATGAATTCGGCACGGCCACCGTGGAATACATGACGGTGGTATCGGGCGAAATGCAGGTGCAGCTTCCCGGCGAAACGGCCTGGAAAAGCTACAAGCCTTACGAAACTTTCATCGTGGAGAAGGACGTGAAATTCAAGGTGAAAATGGAAGTGCAAACGGCTTACAAATGCATCTACAAGTAAACGATGAAGGTGGCCGGGATAAAAACAGCCACCTTTTTCATTTTTTATTCTGAAAACACCATGTTGTAAATTCGTTCGATATCCCCGCCCAGTTCGTTGATGGAAATGTATTTACTGTAGCGGCGAAATTCCCTGCCTTCGAAAAAAACAAGGATAGCCGGATTGGCAAATACGCCATAAGCCGCCGGAATTTCGGGCTGCCGTTCCGAATTGATAAAAACCAGTTTCATCAGCGGAAATTCCTGTTCAATCAGTTGAAGCACCTTCGGGCGCAGACTGACACACGGCGCACAGCGGTCGCTGTAAAAATAGGCCACCACTCCTTTTTCCTGTCCAATCAGCCCACGAAGTTCATCGGGGCTTTTGATTTCATTTTCCATCCGGTTGATTTTTTTGCAAAAATAAATCAAAATAAACAGTACCTGAATGAAGTAGGCTTGCGTAAAATCTTTAAGGAACCTGACCGCGGCGAAATT
>JBKHBQ010000194.1:0-7393 GCA_046542305.1 Bacteroidales bacterium | reverse complement strand
GGCAGTCCCGTCAGGGACAAAATATAGGTAGAGAGGATGTTGCGATTTGGATGTAGTCCCGTGAGGGACGAAATAATAATTTCGCTGACAGTAATGAAAAACTTTCAGTATTAACCGGATTCATAATTCGATCATGAATGGTTAGATTCCTCGTTAAGCTCGGAATGACATTAATCGGCCACTACCCGTAAATTTTATGAATTCCTTGTGCCTTCGTGCTTTCGTATCATAATATTTAAGATTTACAGCACACCTATTTATCCTTCACGCACCTGAACCCTACGGTGGCATTGCGGTCGAATCCGGGCGACACCAGCAGCAGCATTTGCTGATGATCCGCCGGCTGTGGCCCGCCTTTCACATACCACCAGCTCGACGTGGGCTTGTAATGGCTGCCGCCTTTCATGATGGCGAAATAGTATGAGCCGTTGTCGTAAACGTCCTGCGTAAGCTGCCACACGTTCCCCGTCATGTCTTTGACGCCGAAGGGCGATTGTCCTCCGTGAAAGGCATCCACAGGTGTGGTGTGCCCCAGGGCGTTGTTGCACAACGTCGAATCGAAATCATTTCCCCAGGGCCACTTCCGTCCATCGCTGCCCTGCGCGGCATACTGCCATTCGGCTTCCGTGGGCAGGCGCTTGCCCTGCGCAGCGCAGTAGGCGCGGGCATCCTGCAAACCCACGAACACCACCGGATGATCCTTCAGCGTATCAGGGTGGTCGTCACCATTCCAGTGCTTCAGGAAATTGGCATCATCTTCGGGTTGATAACCGGAGGCTTGCATGAACCGCTGAAAATCGCTGTTGGTCACCGGAAATTCATCCATAAAGAAAGCACGCATGGCCAGCGTATCCCCGTCGGAGTTGCCGGGGTAGGGGATAAAGGGATCGGGATTGGAGGCCGAAAACGCGAATGACCCCGCCGGGATTTCCTTCATTCCCTTTGGCGCCCTTGCGGCCGGTTCGGTTTCAGAAAAATGACTGATCAGCCGCGGGGTGGCCGGTTCGAGGTATTCGATGCGTTCGTCCAAAAGTTGCTTGTCCCTGTCGAACAACTGCACCGCCAGTTTGCCCTCGTACCTTCCGAACAGGTCGTACACTTTCAGGTGGTGCTCACCGGCGGGCAGCGCAATGTGCCGGGTCTGGTAGGTGGGATTGCCGGCCGAGATCACGATGCTGTCGCCTCCGGCGGATGACACATGCAGCGAGTCGATCTCCAGACGGGTTTGCAGCAGCTCGGGCAACACGGCCACCACATCCACCGCCGATTCGCGCCGCGTGCCGATCCAGGCGCGCTCAAACGAGGTGGTATGCACGGGCAGGTAGGTTTTGCCGCCGGTGTTATCGGCTTCGAGCATTTCGTGGTTCCACAGGCTCACGGCATGGTATCCTTCAGGGATTTCCGCCCCGAAAAGACTTCCCTTGTACCCTTCCGGGATGAGGCTGTAAACCGTGTAAATGGTTTTGTTTGCGGCCGGAAATTCGTTCACCCAAATGCTGTCTGTCAGCGAGGGCAGGAGGGGCGTCCAGTCGTAACTGTTGAACGCCGTGGAATTTTCGCGCAGCACCTTCACCACCTTTCCCAGGTACAGGTATTCTTCTTCGATCCAGTGTGGGCGGCCGGGGTAGTAGGTATTCAGTTCCACGCCGTATCCGTTGAACAGCGAGATGTTGGCTTCGCGGCTGATGCGGCCCTGGCTGAGCTGGCACACCCTGAAGATGCCGAAATCGGGTTTGATGAGCTTGTTCATGTTGAGCGGCGGCGGCATGTAGATGGCGTCGTGAACGCGCCCTGCCACGATGCCGGGCATGTCTTTGGGCACGGCCATGCCTTCGCTGTACATCACCACGCCGCTGCGCACGCTGTCGGCGGCACGCTGCAGTTCGTAGCTCGAGCTGCCGCGCGTATCGAGCACCACCCCGTCGGCATGGGTGGCCTCGATCAGGCGGGCCATGCCTTTGTAGGGATCTTCCTCGCGGGTGCTCTGGTCCCACGGGTTGTAAGCGATAAAGAATTTCGATCCGTGGCTGCGGCACAGTTCGGAGAGCTCCCGCATTTTTTCCAGTCCGCCGGGCAGGTCTTCATACAGGTCCCACTGGTTGCGGCGGTCCACACCCAGCCGCGGCCAGGTGGGCCAGATGCTGTATACGTCGTAACCGCCCATGTATTTTTGCCCCGTTTCAAGGAATTCCGCCAGCTTGTACTGCTTTTCCAGCGCATCGTAGTATTGGTGGTCCCAGGCCATTTGCAGCGTGATGAGGTATTCGTGTTTGATCCATTGCAGGTCGGGGCGCTCAAACAGGCTGTTGTCGAACGCTTCCAGGTCGTAAAGCCAGCGCTGCTGAAAGGCGGTCTTCAGCCCGTTTTACCACCGCCCTTCGAAGGGCTCCATCCAGATGGTCCACGAAATGGTGCCGCCGGGATACACATCCGTTTTGTACCTTCTGCGCCGGGCATTGTCCCATGCAGTTCTTCTGGCCAGCGCAAACACCGAATGCTGCGCATCCACGGGCGTGGAGGCATAGCCGAGTTCCCAGGCATTGTCGGGCAGGATCACGCCCACCGGGCCGCGGCCGGGAAGGAAAAGCTTGCTGCGCGCCAGGTTCCACACGCCGGTGGAGGTGATGTACGGGTGCGACTCAGAACGGCCCAGCGGCACGAAATTTTCGATGACCAGCGTATCCGGAGAAATATTCTGCATAGTGACCTGCAGGGTAAAAGTATCGCCGGTTTCAGGAGGCGTGAGTTTCGCCGACACCAGGCCGGGTAAAACGTATTTATTCTGATGGCTCCGAAACTGATTGCTGAAGTACATCTCCCCGTCGATCTCCACCGAAAAGAGCGGAAGCGGCACAGGCAGTTCAACCCTTTTGCCGTTCCACGCAACCGATTCGATTTCCAGGTTGTGGCCGATGCCGGCAGTGATGGTGTTTTGAGACGTTGCCCGAAAACAAAACGCCAGCATGATCAGCCCGGTAACAAAAACACGAAGGCGGTAAAATCCGGTCATTGTAATCGTTTTTGGTGTATGCTGTGGCAAATGTAGGCAATATCGCTGAGGGGATGAATGCGCTCACCAGGCGATTGGTATGGAATTTTTGATTTTTATTGGTGGTGTTGGGGCAATCGTGAAATGTCGGGTTGACAAGTGACGTTTCAATGACGCGCCGTTCTTTCAAGCGGCAGAATAAAAAGTTTTTCAGGCCTGATTACTTCTTCTTGTAAATCTCCTGCACATCCAGGGCAGTCGGTTTTAAGCAAGGAACTTCCCCCAGGCTCTCATTGGCTGATAGCTGTGGATATTCAAATTTCAGGCAAAGCTGACTTTTGTGTGATTTTTTACCGTTCGATTGATCAAATTATGATCCCATATTTCCCGGAACAGTTTTGGTGCTAAATTGAAAATAGTTCCGTGCAGGCGGGTTTAATAATGTTCCGGAATACGCAAATAATAACATAAATATGGAAGAAAATACCATAGAAATTTTCTAAATTTACCATCAAAATAAAACAATCCGGAATGAAACACTTTTTACTCCACATCATAGCCTTTATTAGCATCGCCTTAAACCTGAGCGGCCAAAGCTGGACCGAACCCGTCAACATTTCACCCAACCTCCCCGGTCTCGACAACCAGCCCGACCTTTGTATAGACAAAAACGGAACGCTGCATTGCGTTTTTACCCACAAGCTCGATAACAACTGGCGAAAAATATATTACAGCAAATCTACCGATGACGGACTTACCTGGACAACACCCGAAGATATTTCTTTGAACCCCGACACCTCTCTGATGAACCCTCATATAGTTGCTGATACGAATAACAACCTTTATGTTAGCTATGATTACAATACTGGTAACCCTGCAATGACCGTGATATATCTTACAACATACAATGGAAATCAGTGGAATGATCCATTTGTTGTTAGCGAAGGATTGTATAATTCTCATAGAAATTTGCTTGTTATAGACAATAATAGCCGGGTATATGATCCTGACATTCAACACTATGATTCAATATTTACAGCACTGGACCTTGAATATGTTAACTATTTGCTGTCAAATTCGCAGAAAACTTCAGGCATAATAAGTTTAAATGAGCTTCTTAACAATGAAGTAGGAAAAAAATATATCGAGAATTCCGACAGACTAATTGCCCAACTATTCATAAATGATAAGGAAAAGAAAACAGGTGAAGATTATAACGAAGAGTTGGAATTTGTACATCTTTTCCAAAACTATCCTAATCCGGCAGGTAACTTAACAACCATACGTTTTTCTTTGGCAGAAGAAAGCATAGTGGACATTTCACTATTTAGCATAAACGGTCAATTTGTTAAAACCTTAAAAAAAGCTGCCTTTAACAAAGGTTTTAATAATTGTTATGTAAATCTTAAAGACCTGAAGCCCGGGGTATATTTTTATCGCTTAATGGTAAATGGAAATACATCTGAATACAAAAAAATGATCATTTCAAGATAATAAATTCTTAATCACCAAAAAATGCAGGATTTTGATTTTTCTCATAATCCTGCATTTTAATTTTGTACGTATCTACGCTAAAGGACGGCAACGAATCGAAACTGTTACGCATGGATCAGGACCAGACCGAACTATGCCGAATTATCAATGAAAATTTTTAGGGTGTCCCAATGCGGAAAACAAGTGCGACAGCCTCGTGATTTCCTCTTGAACCCTTTCCTGATTACTCATTGTTCGTCCTTGAATCATTAAAAGAAAAAGTGGATGTTGTTTTGAAATTGGAGCCCCCGCTTTCGGTGGGATTATTTTTTATCTTGATGGCAATGGCGGTGGTCTGGTATGTGCATAAAGTGACCAGAGTGCAGATGCAGAATAGGGTTGTAACGGAACCACAATTGGCGGTATAGGAACCGATATAGGAACTGGTGCAGCTAACACAGCGGCCATTGTAGCAGGTTGCAGCGATGTGGGTATTGCAGCAAGGGTTTGCAATAATCTGGTCTTAAATGGCTACAACGATTGGTTTTTACCTTCAATAGATGAATTGAGCCTGATGTATCAAAACTTAAAACTGAATGGTGTAGGTGACTTTTTGGGTTATTATTATTTAAGTTCTTCGGAGTACGACTCTGAATGGGCCTGGCAACAGGATTTCATGGGTGGAGGCCAGTATTGGGCCCATAAGTATGCTGGTAAAAATAATCGGGCAGTTAGGGCGTTTTAATTATCATCGGCCTCCCGGTCATTTCACTTCATAAGCTATGTGTTATTCAGCAACCTTGTGCTTATTCGGTTTTCTCATGAAGTACTTCTCGTGAAAATCCAATGAAGGAGCCAATCCTGATGGGAGAAAAGGAGTTTTATGTAAATCCAGCGGTTTTGTGCAATAAAAAACTTGTAATGCATAAAAATATGTATTTTTGTGCATTACGATGTAAATACTGCACAAATGATAAAGGATATTATACTCGGTCAAAAGAACGAACTGGAACTAAGGTTATCAGAAAAATATGTTCACCGGATTGTTCCTGATCAAAAGTTTGATGATGAACTGATACGTGTAATCATTGGACCCAGGCGGGCCGGAAAATCATTTTATGGTATGAGGCAGCTTGCTGATGATCTCACTTTTGGTTTTGTTAATTTTGATGATGAGCGTCTCGTTAAGGTCAAGAACTTTGATGAAATTCTGGGTGCTGTAAAATCGGTTTATAACAATCCTGAATTGATTCTTTTGGATGAAATTCAAAACCTGAACGATTGGGAGTTAATTGTAAATCGTTTGCACCGCCAGGGCCTGAAACTAATCATAACCGGGAGTAACTCCAATTTGTTGAGCAGGGAGCTGTCAACACATCTCACGGGCCGCCATCTGCCCATTTATATCCATACCTTTTCATTTGCCGAATATCTGGCCTCCTTCGGGGTTGAATTATCCGAAGTGGAGATGCAAAATAAGTTTCAGGATTACCTGACAAATGGAGGGTATCCTGAGCCACTTGTTAAATCTATAGATTACATAGGATATTTACGGGTTTTGTTCGATTCAATTTTATTTAAAGACATCGTAAAGCGGTATAAAATACGACATGCAGAAATGCTGGAAGATTTGGCGGTGTGGTTTGTTTCTAATATAACATCCGAATTTTCGATGACCTCGATTACAAAACAGGTAAATATTTCGAGTGTTCATACGATTAAAAAATACTTGTCGTATCTCGAAGAGGTATTTGTATTTTTCACTATTCCGGCTTTTTCCTTCAAAACAGGTAAAATACTTAAATCGAACAGGAAAATTTATTGTTATGATAATGGTTTTTTTCGGGCAAAGGCAAATTTTAACAGTAACGATTGGGGTAAATTACTCGAAAACCTGGTAGCTTCTCATTTGGTGAACCTCCGGTCCCGCATTCCGATAGATGTTTTTTACTTGAAAGGTGTAAACCAGGTTGAAGTAGATTTCCTGATAAAACGGGGTAAAAGCATCGACTATTTAATCCAGGTTTGTTGGGATGTGTCAAATCCAAAAACCCGTAAACGTGAGGTCAGGGGATTGCTCCTTGCCCGCCAAAAACTGAAAAGCGGGAAACTGTTGGTTTTAACTTCCAGTGAAGAATCCTCTGAAGTATATCAATGGAATGGCATTGAAAAAGAAATAACCTTCATGCCTGCATGGAAATGGCTACTGAATTGCGAAATACAGTAATTGATTCGAAAATCAAACAGAACCATTTGTATCTCTTCTCATCCGGATAGATCGAATGGTGTCATATGTTTGGGAAAATATTTATTGAGCTGTATCCCCTCTACCAACCCCATCTTGTTTGGCAATGCCGGCCAAGTTAGTTTTGCCACATGCAAAAAAAGAAACATACCAAGGAGCAAATGTATGCCCTCATTCGTAGATGGGAGCTCGGGACCATGACCCAGGAGCAATTTTTTCGGGAGCATAGAATTGGCAAAAGCAATCATCGTTATTATGAAAAGCCCCGGTAAGGCAGGCCATATTTACCATCATGGGTAAGATTCCATTGTAGTTTGCTGAATCAATATCAGAATAATAAAAGTTGATGCCCGAAGGGCTTCCATGGTCATCATAATAAAACATTGAGATCCCGCTTTTCCAGGTTTTGAGAAACCTTGACAGATTATAGGGTTTTTTCAATGTGAAATTATCATACGTGTACATCGAATTATAATCGTCAGGCGAAAAAAGGTATATGGAGTCGAATGGTAAAAATGTATCAAGCTGTGTAAGTGCCTCGTTTGTGTGACCGTACAAGTCAGGATCATAACCTGTGGCAATCAGCATCCGGTCTTTCCATTTTAAGGAATATGGATTGTAATTTAATATCTTATGCACCACATTCTGCACCTGCTCCGTATCATCCACGCTGCAGCGGCCTATCA
>JBKHBQ010000005.1:0-33177 GCA_046542305.1 Bacteroidales bacterium | reverse complement strand
CAGGTAGTATTCCAGATTTTTGCTCAGGTAATCGCTGCCGGGATGGTATCCCAACCGACCGAGGATTTTATCCACCTCCTGTTTTGGCAGGTTATAAAATGTCATCAGCGTATCGGCCTGCTTGGCTACTTTGTAATCGTCGGCGGATTTGCCTTCGGCTTTCAGGAGGCGGTCCATCCGGTAAACGTTTTTATATTTTTCGCGGTAGTAATCCCAGTCAAGTTCTTTCAGTTCAAAATAGCCGTCATATTGCGCAAGGATATCATCCTTTATCACAATATTGAGGGCGTGGGAAATCTCTCTCCAACGATCCAGTTCTTCATCCGTGAGGTTGATTTTGGATTTGATCTGCTGTTGCTGATTTTCATCAAAAGCATTCAGGATGTCAAAAGCGCGTTCCATGGCCCAGGCCACCATCAGGTTGGTGTAGGTGTTGTCCTTCAATCCGCCTTCATCCGAATCGGGATAGGATTCATGGAATTCGTCCGGCCCCATCACATTTTTGATGGAGAGCTTACCGGAGTTTTCGTCCCGGTAAGTTTTACTGGCCCAGAAGCGGCAGATGTCAAGGAACATTTCGGCGCCGTAATCCTTGATGAACTCCGTATCGCCGGTAATTTTAAGATATTCCCAGATATTGTAGGCGATGGCCAGCGAAACGTGTCTTTGCAGGGAACTGTAATCGTCGCCCCATTCTCCGGAAATCGGGTTGAGATGGATCACCTGAGTTTCCTCGCGGCCATCGCTTCCACTTTGCCAGGGAAACATGGCTCCACGATATCCCTGCTCGGCGGCATATTCGCGTGCTTTATCCAGCCGGCGATAGCGGTACATCAGCATTGCTTTGGCCGCATCGGGAAAATGCAGGGCATACCAGGGCAGGATGAACAGCTCGTCCCAGAAGATATGTCCGCGATAGGCCTCCCCGTGCAGGCCGCGCGCGGTGATGCCGGCATCGAAATGCTTGTTGTGCGGCGAAAACGAAACCATCAGGTGATACATATGCAGGCGCATCAACTTTTGCGCGAGGCGGTCGCCTTCGAGGCGGATGTCGATTTTTTCCCACACGGGCTCCCACGCCCTGCGGCTTTCTTCGCAAAGCCAGTCGAACGATTCGATCAGCATGGCGCTGACTTTGGCCTGGTGAAGCGGCTTTGTGCTGTCGTCATCTTTTGAGGTGTAAATGGCTACGGATTTTTCCAGTTTGAGAACCTGTTGCTTATCCATTACCACACTGAAAAGCGAACTGATTTTTCCCGGCGACTTTTCGTGACTGATCTCCGGATCGATATCTTTCCCATCCAGAAAAGCCTTGATCTTGGCCGCTTCCGCGATTTCAATGTCTGATTGGGTGGTTTTTACGCTGAGCCAGCTCAACATACCTTCGGCACCTTCCTCGCCGGGTTTCAGGTGCTGCTGATTCAACTGCCGGTAGCGGGCCACGCCATCGTTGATGATATCTCCGTCGAGGGTGGATTTCAGTGTAATCTTTCCTTCGTAATTGATGGGCGAAATGCTGTACTGAACAGCCGCCTGATGCGGATCTTCCATGGAAGCTATACGCGCCGATTGGATCAGGGTTTCCCGCCCCGCTTCATCGCGAACCGTCATCACTTTGGTAAGCATTCCGGATTGGAAATCCAGTTTTCTGTAAATGTCGAGGATTTCCCATTTGTTTGGATCGAACCATTCGTCATCACCGATACGGAAAGTCACGGGCAGCCAGTTGGGTGCATTCACAAAATCTTCGTTTTCGATGTCACGTCCGGCAACTTTCGAGATCAGCCTGTTGTATAGCCCGGCAATGTATGTTCCCGGATAGTTTGTATCCGTTGCGGCGGTTTCCTCCAGTGCGCCGCGGGTACCGAAATAGCCGTTCCCCACGGCCAGCAACGCTTCGCGCGAGCGCTCCTTCGCAGGATCGTAATCGGTGTAGGTAAGCGACCAGTTGTCTTCTTCCAATCCGCCTTCAAACCAATCCACAATGCCATCAAACCCAATATCGGCAATGTCCTGCACTACGATATCGGCGCCGTTTTGCCTGAGCTCTTTTTCGTTGCCTTCGCGGGCAATGCCCAGCACCAGTCCGAAATTTCCATTCCTTCCGGCCTGCACGCCCGATACAGCATCTTCTACCACCACGGCACGGTCGTAAGTCACGCCCAGGTTGTCGGCCGCCACCGTAAAAATATCCGGCTCCGGTTTGCCATGTAATCCAAGCTCCGCCGAAACCTCGCCATCCACACGGGTTTCGAAAAGATCGAGAATACCGGCGGCTTCAAGTACCACCCGGCAGTTTTTGCTCGACGAAGCCACACCAACGCGGATGTTTTTCTCTTTCAATTCATGGATCAGGGCAACCGTAGAAGGATAAACCCTTACCCCATCGCGCTCAAGCACTTCGTTGAACACCTTGTTCTTGCGATTGCCCAGTCCGCAAACCGTTTCCATTTCCGGCGGATCGGACGGATCGCCGAACGGAATCCCGATGCCGCGATGTTCGAGGAATGATTGTACGCCCTTGTAGCGCGGCTTGCCATCCACATACGGCAGGTAATCGCGCTCATGATCGAATTGGCGAAACGGTTTGCCGGTTTTGGCCGCCCATTCCGTTAAAAAATCGTCGAACATTTTTTTCCAGGCAGCACTGTGCACCAGCGCCGTCTGCGTGATCACCCCGTCGAGGTCGAAGATTACTGCGGAGAAGTTGTAATTCATATAAAGCTAATTTTTTTATATTTTCAATTTGTCCGGATCCTGCCGGTTGTCAAATAAACTGATCAGGTGAATTTCGTTTCCGATAATCCTGTAGAAAATGGTGGTTTGTGACGACAGAACTGATCTTCTCAAATCCATAAACCTGTCGCTTAGCGGAAATAAATAAGGATTGTTGCGGATCAGCATTAACTGGTGTTCGAGCAATTCAACAAAATTTCCTGTTTCCCGTTCGGTCCATCTTTGCTCCGGATAATCCAAAATACTTTTCAGGCTTTCCAGGGCTTCATCCGACCAAACGATCCAATAGGTATTTTTCATAAAGCTTTCTCACTTCTTCATGATCATGTGTCCTCCCCACCTCAAAATCCTTCAGCCCCCTGGCAATGGATTCTTTTTCGGCTTTCGACAATTCCTCGCCCCAATCTTTTTCCTCCTGATGTTCTTCTTTCACGGATTTCAATTTTCGAATTACGTTGCTATCGGTTAAGCGACTAATCCACTCGATCAATCCCAATTTTTCTGTTTGAATATCCATAATCACTGCTTTTTTAAAAACAACCTGAATCGCCGGTAAATGTTTACCAATATTGAACACAAACAATCAAAGCTTCATCCACAAATACCCCCATGGACGTACGGTGAGCATCTGGTCCAGCTCGTTGTATTTTGCTTCTGTGCCGAACACGTCGGTCCAGTTGATTTCGGGCAGCATGCTTAACCTGAAAGTCTGCGATTCGCCGGAAAGATTATGGATGACAAGGATGCGCTGGGTTTCCCATTTCCTGATAAACGCCAGGATATGTTCGTTGGGCTTGCCCGCATTGTTTTTGGTATCGATCCAGAAAATGCTGCCCCGGCCGAATGCCTTATATTTTTTGCGCATTTTCACCTGTTTCGAGATTTTATCGAAAACCTGATAACTCAGGCTGCTTTCGTCCTTCAAATCTTCCTCAAGCTGGTTCCAGTCAATTTTGCCACGCACCAAAAACCGTGTGTCGTCCTTACCGGTTTCCTTGATCTTTTCCTTGTAGTAATCCTCATCATTGAGCTTTCCGAATTCGTCGCCATAGTAAATGATTGGCGTTCCGGGCAGCGTAAGCATAATGCTGAATGCCAGCGCAATTTTCTCCGGATTACGCTCCATTAGTTCCGAAAGGCGGGCGGATATTCCCTCACCCACCCTGAAATCCCATTCGGGCTTGTGGCAATACTGCTGGTGGATATAGGCCCGGTCCTCTTCGGAAACGTACACCAGTTCGAGGCTTAGTTCATCATGGCAGCGCAGGAATGTAAACCACTGTGATGATTCAGGAATTTCCGGTGTTACTTTGTTACTCAAGGTATCTTTGATGGGTTTGTTGCTATGCATGGCAATGGCCTTAAACATCTGCGGCATCAGCGGAAAATGGTATCCTGCGTGGCATTCATCGCCGTCGCCGAAATATTTAACCACCTCCACAGGTTTCTGGCAGGCCTCGGCAAGCAGCAGCGTGTTGGGACGGATATAATCCAGCACTGCCCTGAATATTTTTACAATGTTGTGCGTCCGGGGCAGGTTTTCGCAATCGGTGCCCTCTTCCTTCCAAAGGTACGGGATGGCATCGGCCCTGAAACCGTCAACACCCTCGTCAAGCCAGAAAAGCAGGTTTTTCGACATTTCGGTCAGCACCTTTGGATTGCGGTAATTGAGGTCGGGCTGAAAGCCGAAAAAACGGTGAAAATAATACCATTCGCCATCGCGCTCCCAGTTGCTGTCTTCCATGCCCTTGAAAAGCAACCTTGTTTCGGTATACCGGTTGGTGTCGCGATTCCAGATGTAATAATCGCGGTAAGGGTTGTCGGGTCCTTTCCGGGATTCCTGAAACCAGGGATGCTGGTCTGACGTGTGGTTCATGGCAATATCGAAGATCACGCGGATATTTCGCTTGTGCGCCTGCTTCAGAAAATTGCGGAACACCTGAAGTTTCTCCTCCTCATCGGCATCGGCTGACAGCCCGGTGAGTTCATCACGAATTTTGGTATACTGCCTGATATCGAAACCCGCATCGCGCATGGGAGAATCCAGAATCGGCAACAGCCAAAGGCAGTTCACACCCAGGTTTTGGATATAGTCGAGTTTGTCGGTCAACCCCTGGAAATCCTTGTTAAAGAGGTCCACGTACAGCGAGTAAACGATGGCGTCCTTATACCATTCGGGTTCCTGCGGTTTTATGATGCGGCTCTTTTTGAAATCTTCGAGATAGCCGATGAAGTTATCGAGCTGGTCGTCGAAATCTGAACCATAGAGCTGATTCCAGTTTTGTTTTATGGTATCAATAGTATCCATTTTATTGTTTTTTCATTGTTAAAAATTGAAGGTTTTGATGAACTGATCCGCGGTCATTGCAGGAATTTTTGAGTTTTTGAAATCCCTGAGGTTTCTTGTGATGATTAAATCCATTTTATTTTCGAGTGCGGAATAATACTGAATTCCATCCTCAAAATCACTAAACACATTGTCGTTTAAAGCAAGCTCAAGAATTTTATCATCCAGCGAAATGATGTTGAGCAACAGTTTTAAATTCCGGAAAGCTGATTTTGCATCTTCCTGTTTTAGGCGCTGTGAAACAATATAGTGCGTTGTTGCAATTGATAACGCTGATGTATAAGTCATGCATTTTTTTTGATCTGCACAGGAAAATATGGTGGCTGCATCCTGGTAAAAAGGATTTCTTTTTGCCAATAAGTCGATGATAATATTGGTATCGAGGAATAACTTTTTCATTGGTATTTTTCCGTTAGAAAGCTCCCGTATTCCTTTTTGTAATCATAATCTGCAGGTAAGTCGATAATGCCACTTAAACTTTTTACGAGGGGTGTAATTTGCTGATCTTCATTACTCTGATTGGTGAGGTTTTCCAGGTATGATTCTATCATTTTCGAAAGGCTGATTTTATTCAAACGGGCATAATCCTTCGCTTTTTCGATGGTTCGATGATTTAAACTTAACGTTAGTTTGGATTTCATGACTGTGTATGTTTACGTACAAAAATAATAAAAATGTACGGAAAAAAGGAATTTTTGTACTTAATATTTGACTTGAATCGATAGCGTATTTTCTTTCCAATGAAAATTGACAGTCAAGGCCTGATCATGGTAATTATATTTTACCCCAGGTGTTAGGATATCATCTCCAATCCTTACGGAAGCTGGTTTTTTTTCTATCCCATGAATTACCAGTTCAATTGCCCGGTTTGCGGGCATGCCATGATATTTTCCCCTCACATCCCTGGAAAAATCCAGTAGCAGGAGATCATCAAAATTCCGCGCTTTGAAATGCAGAAGTTCGTACTGGCCATTCTCAATCGAACCTTTTGTCTTTCCATCATCCTCGTACATGGTAAATGATGATTTCTGATTTTCTTCGTCAAGGTAATAATGAAGGATCAGCTTTTCGGAGCTGTATTGTCCGGTGTTTTGAACGGGCTCTGCCATTGGAATAAACCCGCCTGCGCGTGCAAAAACAGGGATGGTTTCCATCTCCAGCGGCACTTTTATCCACTTGCCGCCGGTATGTTTTTTCTCGGAAAAGAAGTCATACCACAATCCTTCGGGCAGGAACAGCTCCCGGGTTTGTTGCCCCTGACGAAGCACCGGGGCCACCAGCAGGTTAGGCCCCCACAGGTAGGTGGTGTCAAGGCCGCCAAGTTCGGGCCTTCCAGGTTCTTCAAAAAACAACGGGCGGGTAAGCGGGATTCCCCGGGTGGAATTCAGCCATGCCAGGGAATAGTTGTACGGCAGCATTTCGTAGCGCAGTGTGATGAACCGCTTTAGGATCTGCTGTGCATGCTGACTGTAAAAAACCGGCTCTACCGGCGCATTGCTGTCGCCGTGGGGACGGAACACGGGATTGAACACACCATACTGCATCCAGCGCACGTACAGTTCCTCATCCTTGCTGCCCTGGGCAAAACCTCCCAGATCGGAGTGCATGTATGGAAATCCGCTGAGGGTCATCCCCATCACCGCCGTCGGTTGGGCCTGCAATCCTGCCCAGCTTCGCGACACATCGCCCGACCAGGGGTAAATGCTGAAACGCTGCGAGCCTGCAAATCCCGCCCGGTTCAGGTTGAACAGGCGCACTTCCGGATAGTGTTTTTCGTAGCGATCCCACAGCATTTTGTGCCAGTAGTGCGCATAGATGTTGTGCACCTCGTCGGCGGTTCCGGCCACATGGTACATGTCCGGCGGATGCCGCTCGGGCTCACCCAGATCGCCCCACCAGCCGTCCACGCCCTTTTCGATCTGCACACGGTATTTGTCCCAGAACCAATCGCGCATGCGGGGCTGGAAGATATCGAACAGGCCGCCCTTCCCGAACCAGAAATCCTGCAGCACATAGGTGCTGTCGGATGCAGTGAACCCCAGCATTCCGGCATTGCTGAGCGTATCGTAATATTTGGATTCCTTCAGGACGAAAGGCTCGGTGATGAGCACGGTTTTTACACCTTTTTCGCCAAACTTCCTGATCATGGCTTCAGGATCGGGCCAGTTTTTCCTGTACCACTCCAGGTCGCCCATATAGAAGCTGTCGTGGGTTCCCTCGCCAAACCAGAACAAATCAATCACCAGGGCATCGAGCGGGTAACCGGCAGCGATCATTTCATCCACAATCCACTCGGCCTCCTCCTGTGTGCGGTACCCGAACCTCGACTGGATATTTCCCAGCGCCCACCTGGGTGGCATGGGCTGATAGCCCGTCAGCCGGTGATAGTTGTTCAGGATGGAATCGCCGCTTTGGCCGCCGATCACGTAATAAGCCATTCTCCCGCCAATGGAGCTAAATTCCATCACATCATTCCGGGTAACGCCGATATCGAGGATGCCTTTAGGCGCATTATCGAACAACAGGCCATAACCTTGCGAAGAGATTACAAAAGGCACCGAAAAATTCAGGTTGGGAGCATTCAGGCTGTAGCCGTAATGCGCCTGATTGTAAAGTTCGTAGCGGTTGCCACGCCGGTTGGTGGGCACGGTGCGAAATCCTGCGCCATAGATTTGCTCTTCAGGTTGAAGCGCAAACCGGAATCCCTGCATCGAATTGCTGCGAAAATATCCGCCGGCTTCGCGGAGCAGGGTATCGCCTTCAAAAACAAAGGAGAGGAAAAACGGCTCCTTTGATACCAGCACCTCGAAACTGTTGCGGGCAAAAATCAGTTCATTCTCCTGATCGCTGAAATTGATGGACTGCCCGTCAGGGTCGTGAATAACAGCATGGGAACTGTCGGGGCGGGAATTTTTCCGGTTGTGAAATTCCACTTCCGCAATGGCGGGATTCATGAAACTGATCTCATAAAATCCTGTGGATGTTTCGATGCTAAGCCGGTTGTTATCGATGCGATAGCTGTGATAACGGCTGGCATCCGTGAATCCTGCTTCCAGAAAAAAACTTGAATACCTGAAAATGGCATAGATCGCCACAAAAAAAATCAACAGAAATAAGTAAGGTTGTATTTTTTTAAGCATTCCCGGTGTTTTTGTTCAATTGCTGTCGCAATTCGTTTTTTGTAAATTCAAGAAAATCGCCTTCGCAGATGCGCTTCACCGTTTCTTCGAATCCCTTACGCACCGGAATCCCCTTCTCAGCATTCCGGTTGATATGACCCGCATCTCCTGTTTGCAAAAAAGCCTTCATTCCCCTTGCATTCACCCAGTAGTATAATCCCCAGTTTTTGAGGTTCCATTGTGCATCATACAAATTTAACTCATAATCGACATAATACAACTGATGACAGGACCACACAAAATTTGCAGGGAAATAATCGAGATTGAAACCCGATGCCAAAGCCATTTCGCCCATTCTCATTAACTGACCAAGCATTTTTTCATTCATCCTGCCTTCGGCAATGAACTCTGCGGCTGTGGGCCCATGAATATATTCCTTGAACAGAAACCGTTTTTCCTCATCGGTACCGATAAGTTCAGGCACCGGAATATTCATGGCTTTTAGCTTTTGATAGGCAGCAATTTCGGATGCATATTTATCAGTAAACCGGTAATATGAGCAGGGTTCATCATGCATTTGCTTCAGAACGATCCTATCCTGCTGGTTTTCGAGCAGCCACGACCAGGCCGCCTTGCCTTTTCCGAGCAAACGAACCACCCTGTATTCCTTCCCTTCAAATCGGATCAGTTCGCCGGTCATTCCTCAGGTTTTAGCGGAACATGTGCACTCTTTTCGCTAACAAAAAACCACAGCAACGCTGAAATCCCAAGCGAAATGCCGCTGATCAAAAAAACGATGGCTTTGCTTTCGGCATTTTGGATCACGCTTCCCAGCACAAAACTCGAAATTAGCTGTGGCAATACCACCGACAGGTTAAATATCCCCATGAAAAAGCCCATTCGTTTTTTATTCACCTTTTCGCTCATGATGGCGAAAGGCAACGAAACCACTGCTGCCCAGCCCAGGCTGAGAATGACGAATATGGCGTACATGGTGATGGTGTCCTTCACGAAAAGCACGATAAGGAAATATCCGATGGACATGGACGCCACCGACAGGATATGCGTCCTGACTTTTCCGATGCGTTTCGACAGCGGTTCAAGCAGAAAGATGGGAAAAATTGCCCCAACCGCGTTGAGGATAAAGAACGACCAGCCGATGATGCTTCCAAGGTAGTCTTCACTGGCATCGAAGCGCTGCTCCAGGAAGGCGAAGGTGTAAATGAACATGGTTTGAATGCCCAGCCACGAAAAGGCATGAGCGAAATAAATCTTGAATAACTCGTTCCAGTCGGTACGCGTGGCTTTTACCTCGTCCTTTTCCACCGTCTCGGGTTCATGCGGTTCTTCAATAAAGAGCATGGGTATCACCGAAAACAGGAAAACCACGACAACTCCCACATAGATCAGCGTAAAATTTCCGAGCAGTGCACTGATGAGGTAAGCACCGGCGCCGAAAAAATTGGAGATCGCCTGCATCCATGTATAACCTTTCGTTCGGGGTTCCCCATCGGGGGTAACATCGGCAATGATGGCCCGTGTGGGGTTGAAACTTATGTTGATCGACAGATCGAGGGTAAGCGCCACGGTGATGGCAACGGCGATAATGCTTTCGATACCCAATGTTTGACTGATCAGGCCGATATATGGCAGGGCGAGGATTGACAGTGCTGCAAGCAGCCCGCCAATGAAGATGAATGGCCGCCGGCGCCCTCCCCAAAACCATACCCTGTCGCTGATCAAACCTACAATGGGCTGACCGATGATCCCCGCAATGGGACCTGCCGCCCACACGATGCCGATCTCGTGGATGTCGAGGTTATATTGGGTGCGCAAAATCCAGCTCAGCACCGCGATCTGGATCGAAAGCCCGAACCCCATGGCCGTAGCCGGGAGCCCGAGGATCACATAAAAAAAATTGGTTAGTTTTTGTTGAAATGGTAACATAGACGTCGATTATGTGTGATTATTCCGTTTATCTCCCGCCGGCCTGCGGACCGGCATTTATTGTTTAATGATCTTTATCCGGGTGAATGCCGATGCATGCCACCACATCCTCGCGGTAGGTTTCGTCATCACCGGGAAAGACGGGCGGTGCCGAAAGACTACCGGCAAGGATCGCCAGCAAAAAAAGAATGGTGAAAATCTTTCCCGACAGCATCATTATAAAAGTTATTTCAACTCCATGACAAAACTGCTTTTCGCGGGAAGTTTCATCCCTTCGAGGGTGTAGGTTTTTCCATCCAGGATATTCTTACCACTTTCCACCCCGTTGGTCATTTCGTTGTATCGCTGCGTATTCAGGGTACGCTCTTCTTCCGCATTGTTGAGGATCACCATCACCAGATTGTCGCGATCGTACCTGAAATAAACATAAACCCGGTCCTCCGGGATGAAATGGCGGAGCTTTCCGGTTTGCATCACTTCATTGTTTTTCCGGTAATGAAGCAAAGTTTTCAGGTGGTTAAAAGCCTCATTCTCCACTTCGGTTCTTCCCTGCTCTGTAAATTTGTTCACGGTATCTGTAAGCCAGCCGCCGGGAAAATCCTTGCGCATCCTGCCATGGCCCTTTGCATCGGTGCCTGACATCAGAATCTCCGTACCATAATAAACCTGAGGGATACCGCGTGTGGTGGTCAGAAATGTCATGGCCATATTCTGCAATTCCGGTCTTTCGTTGAGTTTCGAAAACAGGCGGTTCCCGTCGTGGTTATCAGCAAAGGTCACCACGTTCACCTCATCACCGTAAAGAAAATCGCGGCTTAGCACTTCATACAATCTCATCACTCCGGAGGCCCAGCCGGGGTTTTCGGTGAAAGCCTGACCGAAAGCGTCGTAGAGCGGGAAATCGAACACGTACGGCACATGCGAATCATAATCCACATCCACTGCCGGGTCGCCTTCCCACACGGCCACCTGCGAAGGATTGCCAAGCCAGGATTCGGCGACGATTGAAAAATCAGGGTACTCTGTCATTACACGCTTTGCCCATTCGGCCATGCCTTCTTTGTACGGATAGGGATAGGTATCCATGCGGATGCCGTTGAGCCCAGCCTCCTCGATCCACCAGATGCTGTTCTGGATCAGGTAAGTCATCAGGAAAGGATTCTTCTGGTTGAGGTCGGGCATGTTGGTGTCGAACCATCCCTGGTAAAACTGTTTCTTATCATACTCCGAAACGTACGGATCGAAAACCGTGGAGGCCCTGAAATTGGAGCGGGTAAACTCCGGCCACTGATGGATCCAGTCTTTGGAAGGCAAATCGTCCATCCACCAGTGATACAGCCCGCAGTGGTTGAACACCATGTCCATGATGATCTTCATGTCTTTGTCGTGCATCATATCGATCAGCCGCTTGTAGTCTTCGATGGTGCCATAGCGGGCATCGATCCCGTAAAAATCGGTGATGGCATACCCGTGATAGGAATAGGCAGGCATATCGTTTTCCAGGAGCGGATTGATCCAGATGGAGGTGGCGCCCAGATCGCTGATGTAATCCAGGTGGTTGATGATGCCCTGGATATCTCCGCCGTGGCGGCTGTCGGGGATGCTGCGGTCGGAAGCTTCGCGCATGCCGGGCTGTGTATCGTTGGATGGATCGGCATTGGCAAAGCGGTCGGGCATCAGCAGGTAAATTATATCGCTGCGATTAAAACCTTCGCGGGAAACCGATCCTTCGTCACGTTTTTTAAGCCTATATTCGTACGAAACAACCGATTTGCCGTCTTTCAAAAATTCAATGGTAAACTGACCCGGAGGTGTGTGATCGGCGATTTCCAGGTCGATAAAAATATAATTCGGGCTGTCGAGCGTGGAATCCCTCATCATGGTTACCCCTTCATACTCAAGCTGCGGGATGGTTTGAGAGATGTTCTCACCATGCACCAGCAATTGCAGAGAAGAGTGTTTCATACCTGCCCACCAATGGGGCGGTTCTACCCGCTCGAGGGACACATTCTGCGAAAACAAGCTGAAACTGATGATGAGAAAAATAAATAAGAGCCGGCTGTGTAAAGTCATAATTGAAGGTTTTTTATATGTGAATGTTCTTTTCAAACAAAATTATTCAAAATATGTCAATTGGATTTTTTCTGTTTCAGGGTATCAACCGAATATAAAAAAAACATGATCGATATGAGTAATGCCCCCGCAAACTTGGTTTGAATACTTGAATAATCAAAGGTTTAATGATTTTCTCACTGGAAAAATGCAGGAAAGAAATACAAATTTTTAGCAGTCAATTTTCAGGAAGGTTAAGTGCGGGCAAAAACCTTTTTAAGGCAGGGATAAAAAAAATACCCCGGCCAATGTTCCGGGGCACCATAATTTTCTATTCAGGATAAGAACATTACGCAGGCTTTACAGGAATACATATCCTCACGATATGCTTCTTTTGCGGATGCTCGGCACGCTCCAACCTGGCACGTCTGATGAAGTGATTCAGCGTTTCCCCTGTCATAGCCGAAAAAAGGCGATGGAAATGGAATGGCGAGAAATTGGCTACCCCGGCAAGGGTTTCAAGATTAAGATCAGCGGAAAGGTTTCTTTCCACAAAATCCATCACCCGGTTGATGCGGGCAATGTATTCCTGACGAAGCAATTGCTTCTGATGTGAATGGGTTTCCAAAATTTATAATGCTGTGTAGCTGCGATACTGAAAAATCCAGCAACAAAAACCTAAAGCTGCTTTTCCACCTCTTCGGCAAGCCGCCTGAGCGAAATATTCCCGATGGCGGTATTGCGAATCTGACCCATGATCCAGTTCAACGCATCTTCCTGCCTGTCAGAAATTCTGATCTTGTTGAATTTTTCGATCAGAAACGGGATCTTGGCCAGAATGTCCGCTTCAGGAATCCGTTTGAAATTGATACTCGTGAGTACCGAATCGAATTCCATTTTGGGATGCTCGTAAACCTCGGGGATCATTTTTTTCGCCAGTTCGAAATCCAGGCCTTCATCATTAAGAAATCTGAACATTGAATAAATGATCTTGTAATTGAATCCGGCGGTTGGTGTGTAATGCCCTTCCACAAATTTCATCGTTTGCCCGAAGAAGGTTCCTATAAATTTGGGATCGGCGTTCATTTCGTCCACAATGCGGCGAATGAGCGGATACAGGTTTTTCTTGAAGATAAAGGTAAAGGTATCCTCGGGCACATCCCATTGCTTAAGCTGATGGTAGCGGTCGATCACCTCATCGGGCAGACGCTTGCGGATTTCTTCGATGTAGGGCGCCTCCAGCGGAATAGGAGCCGAATCAGTATCGGGATACATGCGGTCGGCACCCGGCAAAACGCGTTCGAAGATGGTGGTGCCGTCGGCAAACGACTTGCGGGTTTCGTTGGGTACGCCGTCGAAAGCCATGCGGCAACGTTCTTCGATGGTTTCGAGCGCGGTTTCCATATCTTCATCCGGCCCCCAAACCAGTATCTGTGCATCGTCTTCAGCCGCATTCAGCAGTTGTTTGATCTTATCGAAATCGGCTTTTGAAACCACCTCTTCGAATTGCTCCGAATGCACCATATTCGGTTTTTCCAGACAGGCAATCACCTTGAGGCGATCACTGAATTCATCGGCAAATGTTTTCCCCGGCTGTGTAAAATGCGACAGCAGCCCTTTGAACTTCGGCAGATTTACTGCAAGAATGCGATGACCCTCCTTTCTGGCGATCACCATAGGTTCGTAGGTAAAATTGTAAGAATGAAATTTCAGGTAATCGTGCCCGGGTTTCCATTTTTCCTGATCGGCCACACGGTGTTCAAGTTCATCGCGAATGGCCAGCAGGGCCCACTGCCTGAAGCACTCGATGTGGGTAAGTTCAGGAATCCATTTGGTATGGGCCACACCTTTTATTTCAACGCGCGAACCGCCACGGCAGCTCACGTTCACATCTTCGCGTCCGGCGCCGATGCCCGTCCTTACTTTTCCGGTGCTGCGGTTGAGAAAGCGGATATAATCGCAGGCTTCCTTCACCTCATCAGGATTTACGCAATCGGGATAGGTAACCGTTTCGATAAGCGGCATACCAAGACGATCGGTTTTATATGTACGGACATGACCGATGTCGGAAATCTCCCGGCAGGAATCCTCTTCAAGGCTAAGCTGGATCAGGCGGATTTTTTTATTTTTCAGCGGAATTTCGCCTTCCACTCCGATGATAGCTGTACGCTGAAATCCGGTAGGAATACTGCCATCCAGGTATTGCTTGCGGGTGATGTGCACCTCGCCAACAATATTCAGCTTCGAAAGCAGGGAAATTTCAATGGAAATATCCAGCGCTTCACGGTTGAGCGGAAACGGCGGGGTGTCGTCCACCTCATAGGTGCAGGTGGTTTCGTTTTTTACGCGGTAAATGATCTCCTTTTTGGTTTTGAACTCCATCAGGGCCGTACCGTCATACTCGCCAAGTTCGCTGAGCGTGGGCCGCATGTGGCGGATCAGCTCGGCATCGTATTCATCACTTTTGTTGAAAACGCCTGCAGGGCAGTTGCAGAAAAGCTTTTTTTCGGTTAGCAATTGCTGATGCACTTCCAGCCCCGACATAAACCCGATGCGGTCGTAGTCTTTCTGGGTGGCTTTTTTGCGGCTCACATAGCCGATCTTTTTTTCTGTCGCTTTGTAGTTCTTTCTCGGATCAAAATTCTGCTTCATCGTTGGCCTTTGCTATGTCTGTTTTGAGGGCATCAAATGTAGATATTATTCACAAAACGCCACTTAAAAAATGGGATTTTCATTTTTCAGGCATCGAACATAATTCGTTATTTTTCATTAAAAAATCTGCTAAAAGGCAGGCTGCAACTAAAGTTTTCTTAATTTTATCCGAAAATTAATCAAATTCTGATCTATGAGTAACGGAAGAAGCAACACCGTTTTGTTTGCAGTCGCCGGACTGATCATCATCATCATTGCCATTTTGCTATACATGTTCATGTTCAGCAGCAGTGCCAAATTCGACAGGCTGATCAGCCAGGCCGACGAAAATTTTGCCGCCAACCGGATGACAAAAGCTAAACAGTTGTACGCTGAAGCAGCGCTGCTTAATCCTGATGACATTTATCCAGACGTGCGGCTGGCAAAAATCGACAGCATCCTCACGGTGCGCGACCAGCGGACCCATTACCGTGCAAAGCTGAAAATGGCCGACAGCCTCTTTGTCCTGAAGGATTATGCAGGTGCCCGCGATTATTTTTTCGAAGCGCTCAATATCGATCCAAACGATAATTATCCTGTCGATCAGATCAAACGCATCGAGGAATTAATTGCAGAATCCGAAGCAAAAAAATACGGCCCTGAAACCGGCGAAAATTACCATGTGGTGGTGGGTGTTTTCCAACATGAGAAAAATGCCCGGGAGTTGCATCAGCAATTAATCAGCCAGGGAGAGGAGTCGCTTATTCTTCCACGTGCAATGTTCGACATGCAGGCCGTTACCATTGCTTCCTTCGATAATATCCATGATGCCTACAACCACATGTTCAGGATCCGCGATTCCCTCAACGGCGATGCGTGGGTGCTTTATCACCAAGGACAGTAACAAATCCCGCTATCTTTACAATTTATTCATTACCTCAACGTATTATGGTTGGAAATGATCCGGCATAATGATTGCTGAATCTGATCCTGATTAAATTTATTTTTGCAGGATAAAATACACACATGCGCGCCTACGGAAAATTCAGCTTACTGCTTTTAATCTTCATCGGAATGCTAATGCCGGGCATGGTATCGGCACAGAAAAAAACCAAGATCAGGCTGGTACAGGCCGAACAAATGCAGGGTGATAAAACAACTGGTGAAGAGCTGAATATTTTTGTAGGTGATGTGATATTTGAACACGACAGCGCCTACCTGTTTTGCGACAGTGCAGTATTCAACAGTTCCAGAAACAATCTTGACGCCTACCATGATGTCAGGATCAAAGTGAGCGATACGCTGAATCTGTACGGTGATTTTCTGCATTATGAGGGCAATAGCCGGGTAGCTACCGTTACCGGCGATGTGAAACTGGAGGATAACGATGCCACCCTGTACACCGACAGGCTGATCTACGAACGAAACACCAAAATCGCCTACTACACCACCGGGGGCGAAATCATCAGCGAAGATAATAACCTTACCAGTTGGCGCGGATTTTACTATACCGATCAAAAGGAGCTGTATTTCAAAGACAGTGTCGTGCTGATCAATCCCGAATACACCTTGCGGTCGGATACCTTGATCTTCAACACCCTTACCGAAATTGCACTCATTTCAGGGCCGACAACCATTGTGGGAGAGGATGAATTCCTGTATGCCGAAGACGGCTGGTACAACACCCAAACCGATGAAACCGAGCTGAAAGTAAATCCCTACCTGATCTACAAGGAGCAGTACCTTTCGGGCGACAGCATATATTACGAAAAGGAAAGTGGAAAAGGCCACGTGATCGGTGATGTGATGATGAAGGATACCGTGCAGAATGTGATTGTGAAATCGCAACTGGCCGACTACAACCGCAAGTCGGGCTATGCCTGGGCCACCGACAGCGCCATGGCCATCCTGATCGACGGCAGCGACAGCCTGTTCATGCACGCCGACACCCTCCGCATGACCTTCGACACCACCGAAAGCCCGCAAAACCTGCTGGCCTACTACAAATGCAAATATTATAAAAGCGACCTCCAGGGCATGAGCGATTCGCTGGTGTACAGTTTCACCGATTCCATCATTACCATGTACCGGGAACCAGCGCTTTGGACACAGGGAAACCAGCTTACGGCCGACCTGATCAAAATCTTTTCCTCCGGCGAAAAAATAGACTCGATGTACATGTCGAATTCATCGTTCATCATATCCATCGACGAATTTAACCGCGACAACTTCAACCAGATCAAAGGAAAAAATATGATCGGGTATTTTAAAGAAAACGAACTTTACCTTATCAAAGTAGAAGGCAACAGCGAAACCGTATATTATGTGCGCGAGGAAGACGGCGCCCTGATCGGCATCAACAAAGCACTTTCGAGCAACATGGAAATCTGGGTGGAAGACCGGCAGATCTCCGACATTTTCTATTTCGACCAGGCTGATGCCAACCTGTTTCCTGAAAATGAATTTCCGCCCGAGGAGCGCAGGCTCAAAAATTTTATTTGGCTTGATGAGGAACGGCCCAAAAGCAAGACAGATATTTTTATTTGGGATGCCCGGGCCGAAAACCAGCCCGTGTTGCGCCCGCCCGATTTTGTTCCTGAATAAACAAATCCCCGATCCGAAGAACGGACAGCAGCGAAATGCCCGGTCCCATAAACAATTCCATGATCCTGATTGTTTTGCAAAAGGCGCTATCGCAAGCCTGTTTACCAAAAATGCTGCACCATGGAAATTTTAAGACACATTCTGGCTGTCATCGCCGGCCTTGTAACCGGGAGCATCATTATTTACCTGATCCAAATCATCGGTCATCAAATCTTTCCCCCGCCTGCAGGAGTAGATCCCACCGATCCCGAATCGTTGCACATGTATTCAGAAAGCATTTCGGCCGGCGCCCTGTGGATGGTAATCCTTGCCTACGCTGCCGGCGCTTTCACCGGAGGCTTTGTGGCGGCACTCATCGCGCCAAAAACAGCCAGGATTGTTGCACTGGTAACGGGCGGTATCTTCACAGTTTTCGGTATTATTAACCTGATGCTTATCCCCCACCCGGTTTGGTTTATCTTCGTAAGTCTTTCGGTATACCTACCGTTTGCTTTTCTGGGATATTTGACGGCTTCTTCAATCAAATCGCGAAACAAACATTTCGAGGCATGAAATCTGCCAAAACATTACCGGTTGAAAAGCTTTCGAGCGCAAAGCTGGCGGCTATGCTAAAAAACTACAGAAGACATTCCGATGAAGATTTAAAAGCCGCCTATGCCGAACTGGAAAGCCGCGGTGAACTCGGCGAAGTGATCGACAGGCTGCGCGGAGAAGTGCGGGATGGCAGACTGGTAGTGGGCAGTGTGCAAAGCGATACCGAAATATTCCGGGATTTCAACCCCAACCGGATGAAAGCTTTCAGAACCGGTTCCACACAGCAGATGGTGTTCGAACAAAAGCTGATCCTCGAAGACATTCCCTACTACCGTCAGGAGGCGCTGGATGTAATTGTTCCACTGGTGTATTATTATTTTGCCGACCGGGATTTTGCCCGTGCCGATCACATTGAAATTGAAACCGAAAACTATGTAGGCAACCTGCCTGTGGAAAAACGCAACTACGGCGCCAAACGGGCCGGAAGCGCGGCGCTGTGGATCATAGCCTTTTTCGCGATATTTCTGCTGTTTTCGCTGTTGATGCAGTGGTTGAGGGGGATATAATCAGGACACGGAATAAAGCTTTTTGTCCTGATCATCCAGATACAGGGAAAGATCTTTTCTGGCTTTCAGAAAACCGCTCATCATATCTTCATTCCTTTTGCTCTGCAATAGCGCATTTATTTGCTTTTCAATTTTCGCGGGCAGTTTCTCGCAAAGGATCATACTCACACTCTTAAGGTAATGCAACATTACTAAAATATGTTCGGTGTCGCTGCAGGGCAGGTTCAGCAGGTAAATGGCTTTGCCGATCATTGGCGGGACCATAATCTCGATATTCAGGTAAGCCACGATGCATGAAGCCTTTTTTTGCGACATCGGGAAACTGTCGTTGTTCAGAATATAGAAAAGGCTTTTGAAGAAATCAGGGCTAACCGGGTGAATCAGGTTGATATGATGTTCGGAGATCAACCGCAGGCTTTCGAAAAAATGCTTGCCGTGCCCTTCGGGAATGATCTTATCGAAAACCAGAATATCGGCTGCCGGCACCAGGCTGTTGATGAGGTGCGAACGGACATAGGATTTCAGCGCTTTATCGTGCAGGTTGTAATAAGCCTCGGTATAGGTGGCGGCTTGCAGGATCTCCTCACAAAACGGATAAGGGTTTTCCTGCATCTTTTCATAAAAATAATATCCGAAATTCGAGGATTTATCGATTCCCGAAATCATATAGAGCAGGCGTATCACATCGTTGTAATACTGATTGGAAAGCAGGGCGGGTTTTTCGAAAAAAGGATCGAGCGATTGCTGAAGCTCCTCTTCGTGAAACTCATTCATAAACTTGGATTTGTACACCAAATGCTCTATATCGATCAGGTTTTTTCGCGTCATAATACTCCCGATGTTTCCTTTGAATCCCGGAAGATCAAGAAACCTGCCATCTGCATGAAAATCATTCCGGCCTTAAGTTGAAAGCCTGTTGGAAATACACCGGCCGGCGTTGCAACCACCTGCAAATGAATTCCAAATAAAACATGCCGATTGTTAATTATTTATAAAATACGAATACAGATGCGAACCTTACCGCTACAAAGGCTTTTCATTTTGAAACGGATAATTCCAAAATCAAAAATTTTGTGGATCGTTTCCATTAATTTCGCATCATAAAACCTGAATTATTCAGTTATTTCTTCATCCAAAAAAAAGGGCGAATATGAACCGAACCATCAGCATAATTACCAGCATAATTTTTTTCTCAATGATCCTGAGCATATCATCCTGTACTTTTTTTAAAAACCTTACCAAAGGACCTGAAGCCCGGCAACTTAAGGCGGACACTGACGAAGAACCGGAAGATCGAATGCGGAATGAAGAACCGTTTGTGACGGATGCCGAAATTGTGCCGGCCTGGAAAATCGAAAATCCTCCCGACGGAGATTCGGATTCGGTGGCTTACGTCGAGTCGCTCACCTTTGAAGACACACTGCTGATGACCTACAACGAGCAGATGAACCAAGAGGAAACGGCGCAGGAGATCATCGAAGGATCGCCAGTGATAAAAATTCTCGACAGCCTGGTGAATGTAAAGTTTTTTAACGATGATCGGTTTATTACCAATCCGGACGAACTGAATGGTTACGGCTATGCGCTGGATTACGTGCCCAGTTTCAGCGATTCGGTGTACGAAGCACGGCTGGCAAAGCTCAACGCGCTGACGCCCATCGAACTCACCTATAACCAAACCGTGAAGAATTTTATTGAAGTGTATGCTGTTCGAAAGCGCGAACTTACCTCACGGCTTTTGGGGCTGGCGGAAATATATTTCCCTATGTTCGAGGAAATTCTCGACCAGTACGACATTCCATTTGAATTTAAATACCTTGCCGTGGTTGAATCGGCGCTGATTCCCAATGCAGGATCGCATGCCGGCGCGAAGGGGCTCTGGCAGTTCATGTATCGCACAGGAAAAGTTTACGGGCTGAAAGTAAATTCCTATGTGGACGACCGATACGATCCTTATAAATCCACCGTGGCAGCATGCCAGCACTTGCGCGATCTTTACGATATTTACAACGACTGGTCGCTGGCCATGGCAGCTTATAATTCGGGTGCAGGCAATGTGAACAAAGCCATCCGCCGCGCCGGGGGAATAAGGAATTACTGGGCTATATGGCCCTTTCTGCCGCGCGAAACACGCGGCTATGTTCCTGCATTTATTGCCGTTAACTACGTGATGAATTTTGCCACCGATCATAATCTTTATCCGGTAGATCCAGGAATTCTCTACAACGGCATCGACACCATCCATGTCACGCGTCCGCTTTCTTTCGACCAGGTTTCCGAATTTCTTGACATTCCCATGAGAGACCTCCAGTTTTTAAATCCATCTTTCAAAGAAGGCATCATTCCTGCCGGCTCCGGAGATATTTACGTGTTGCGTCTGCCACGTGAATATGCAAGTGAATTTGCTTCGAATGAAAAAGAAATTTATGCCTTCAAATCGCAGAAACAGCTGGAGCGCGATAAACTTCTCGATCAGATAGAGCAGGCCAAACAGCGTGATATCCATTACGTGAGAAGCGGTGAAACCCTCGGACACATCGCCAGGCGCTATCATACTTCAGTGTCGAACCTGCGCGCATGGAACAACCTGCGTGGATCCACCATCTATCCGGGCCAGAAACTGGTAGTGTATGCCAGCCCCGGCAGCACTTCGCGCATTAATTCCTCTTCATCCAGCATTAAACGCGATGACGAGCAATCGGTACATTTGGTAAAAAGCGGTGAAAACCTCGGCCTTATCGCCAAAAAATACAAATGTTCCACCACCGACCTGATGCAATGGAACAATTTGAAGTCGTCAACCATTTATCCTCATCAGAAACTGATTGTATACAAACCCGTTGATAGCAAAACCAAAGTGGTAAAAACCTCTGATGGCAAGGTAAAGTACATTTATCACGTAGTGAAACGCGGCGACACCTTGTGGGACATTGCAAAACAATATGATGGCGTGACCGTTAATCAGATAAAGCGTCTCAACAACCTCACCAACAGCCACCGGATTAAACCGGGCCAGAGGTTAAAAATTGCAGTGGTTAGTTGAGGCGGAATGACCAGGAAAAACATCATTATAAAATAATTGCTATGAAAAACCTTCCCAACAAAATTAAACTGGCAGCCTTCACCCTCGCAACTGCCATGCTGTTAGTATCCTGCGGATTCGATCAATCCGGGTTGAAACCTTCAACAGGCAAAACCAATGAAATGCTGGTAATAACAGACAACGTGGCAACATGGAACAGCCAGGTAGGCCAGACCATACAGTCGTTTTTTGGGCAGCCACAGCAAGGATTGCCCCAGCCCGAGGCCACTTTTGATATTGCACATGTTCCCGAGGATAATTTTTCCAAGCTTTTCAAAACCCATCATAACATCTTCATTGTTGACATCGACCACTCGATTGACAAACCTATCATCGAAACCAGGAAAGATCTCTGGGCCAAGCCGCAACGTGTGGTGAAGATGACTGTTCCCGACAGGGAAACGTTTTTTGCGGAATTCGGCGACAAGAAAGAGGCCTTTATCGAACTGTTCAATGCCAACGAGCGCAGGCGGGCGAGCGAAGCATATGCCTCTATCGAAGATTATAAGATCACCGACATGCTGATGGAAAAATACGAGGTGGACATGCTGATTCCAAAAAGCTTTACGGTGGCAACTAAAAAGGAGGATTTCGTTTGGCTCCGCCGCGAAGCCGAACGTTTCAGCCAGGGCATCATGATCTGGCATTATCCCTATACTGACACCATTGCCTTTACCTATGGCCGTTTGGTTGAAATTCGTGATTCGATCACCAAAAAATACGTTCCCGGCCCTTCGGAAGGATCGCACATGAAAATAGCCATGATTGAGCCGCCGGCAGATAAGCGGATCAACTTCAACGGAAACTTCGCCGTGGAAATGCGCGGCCTGTGGGAGCTTGAAGGCGATTTTATGGGGGGTCCTTTCGTAAGCTACACCCTGGTAGATCAGGAACGCAACCGGCTGGTTACCGTTGACGGATTTGTTTACAACCCCAGTCAGGAAAAGAAAGACCTGCTGCGGCAGATTGAAGCGTTGCTTTATACGCTCACTTTTCCGGGTGAAGAAGAGGAATTGGTTCAGCAGTAATCTTCACCCACCCACCTTACAATTTCTTTCCATACTAACTGATTAGCAGTTTAAAAGTAATTAAATGTTTTTATTGTTAATCACTTAACATTAGTTTCCTTATCTTCGCAGCACGAAATTTGGGACTTACTATGGTACGCAATATCTTATTTTCCTGCTTTTTGCTTCTTGTCACATCCGCCTTCGGACAGGCTGATTTCAGGAAGTACTTTACGGATCAGACCATGCGGCTGGATTATACCCATGCCGGAACGCACAACAGCGAAACCTACTACTTCGACGAATTGCTGATCGAACCCTACTGGGGCGGCTCAAAAACCAACCTGATCGACACCATGCGCTATGGCAAGTATTTCTTTGAGGTGGTGGATGAAGCCTCCGGGAAGGTGATCTATTCACGCGGCTATTCCACCATTTTTGCCGAATGGCAAACGGTGAACGAAGCCAGGGAAACCGGCAGAGCCTTTTCCGAATCTGTGGTTTTTCCAAGACCGAAAAAAGATGTGAGGGTTGATTTTTTCAGCAGAAACAAAAAAGGCATCCTGGAAAAGAAATTCGAATATCCGGTGGATGTCAACAGCTATTTTATCAAAGCCGAACGGCGCCTGAAATTCCCTGCCTTCGATGTGCATATCACGGGCGATCCTGCCAACAGCGTGGATATCGTGATCCTGCCCGAAGGCTATACCCGGGAGCAAATGGGACAATTTATCAGCGACTGCCGCGATTTTTCGGAACATCTTTTCGATTTCGCACCCTATGATGAATTCCGCGACAAATTCAATATCCGCGGTGTTCTTGCACCTTCACCCGATCCGGGCAGCGACATCGCCGCCGACAGCGTTTGGCAGAATACGCTGCTGAATACGGGCTTTTATACCTTCGACAGCGAACGCTACTGCATGACCTACGATTTTAAAAGCGTGCGCGATATGGCTGCCAATGCACCCTACGATCAGATCTACATCCTGGTGAACCACCCCAAATACGGTGGCGGGGCCATCTATAATTTTTATTCGGTGTCGGTGAACAGCAACAACCAGGCAGCCAAAATTTTTATCCACGAACTGGGTCACGGCTTTGCAGGGCTAGGGGATGAATATTACACGGATGAGGTGGCCTACAACGAATTTTATCCCCTGGACGTAGAACCATGGGAACCCAACATAACCACACTGGTGGATTTCGACAGTAAATGGAAAAATATGCTCCACCGCAAAACACCGGTACCCACTCCGCAGGAAGAAAAATATATCGATGATCTGGGTGTGTTCGAAGGCGGCGGCTATTCAGCCAAAGGCGTGTACCGGCCTAAATACGACTGCCTGATGAACACCTTCAGGGGCGATGATTTCTGCCCGGTATGCAAAAGGGCCATCCGGCAGATGATCGATTTTTACACAAATTGAGAATTAACATAAATTTCATATTCAACCATCTGAGGTAAAATTCCGGTCGACCCGGATTTTGTATTTTTGCAATCACAAAGGATTTTTCACAAAATCAAAACTTTAGAAAACGATGATCAAACATTTGTTAGACTTAGTTGAAGAAGCGAAAAGCAAGAAAACCAGGAAACTGGTTTTGGCAGCAGCCGGTGATGAAGACGCTATGCTGGCAGTAAAAAACGCAGCCAATCACGGAATCATCGAACCCATTCTTGTGGGAGACATGCCGAAGATAAGGGATATTGCCAAAAGAATAAATTTCGACATCAGCAAACTCGAGTGCTACGAGGAACCCGACAAAATGGAAGCCTCGCGCAAAGCCACCAGCCTGATCAAGGAAGGCAAGGCCGAAATTCTGATGAAGGGCGCCGTAGGTACGGGCACACTGATGAAAGCTGTACTGGATAAGGAAAAGGGCCTGCGCAAGGGTGACACCCTCAGTCATGTCGCCGTATTCGAGTCACCTTATTATCATAAGCTGCTCGGGGTAACCGATGCCGCCATGAATGTGAACCCCGACCTGGAAACCAAAATCGCCATCATCAAAAATGCCATCGAGGTATTCCACAAACTGGGAAACAGCAATCCGAAAGTAGCCATAGTAGGATCGGTTGAAACCGTAAACCCGCGCATGGAAGCCACCATGCATGCCGCCACCATTTCGATGATGAACTACCGTAAGCAAATCACCGGATGTATCATCGACGGCCCGCTGGCCATCGACAATGCCATCTCGCGCAAATCGGCCGAGCTGAAAAACATCACCAGCGATGTGGCCGGCGACACCGACATCATTATGGCACCCGATATCGACGGTGGAAACATCCTGTACAAAACCCTCAACTTCCTGGGTGGTGCAGTTTCGGCAGCCGTAATCATGGGCGCCAAGGCGCCGGTGGTACTTACATCGCGCTCCGACAGCGACAAGAGCAAATTTTTGTCCATCGCTCTGGCCGCCAACATCGGCTAACGTGTGCCGGTAATTAAATCTCATCATTAACAAGCTTGAAGTAGTTGAATGGAAGGTATTGGAATTTTAACGATCAATCCGGGCTCTACATCCACCAAAATCGGTGTGTTTGTAGATCTGAATCCGATTTTTTTAAAGAATATTCAACACGATCCTGCCGAGCTTGAGAAGTTTGAAAAGATTACCGATCAGTTTCAGTACCGCAAAGACATCATCGCGCAGCAGCTCAACGACGCCAATGTTCCCGAAGATGTGGTAAAAGCCGTGGTAGGCCGCGGCGGGCTGCTCAGGCCCATCGAATCCGGAGTGTATGAAGTGAACCAACGCATGCGCGAAGATCTGGTAAACAGCCCGATCGGGGAACATGCTTCCAACCTTGGCGGATTGATTGCCCATGCCTTTGCCCTGCAACTCGACGGCGTAAAAGCTTACATTGCCAATCCGGTGGTGGTCGACGAACTGGAAGAAGTTGCACGGCTAACCGGCCATCCCGATTTTAAGCGGGTCTCCATATTCCATGCTCTCAACCAAAAGGCTGTGGCCCGCTCGCACGCCAAATCGGTAATGCGCAAATATGAAGAAATGAACCTGGTGGTGGCGCATCTCGGTGGCGGAATTACCGTAGGCGCCCACCGCCAGGGCCGCGTAATTGATGTGAACAACGGCCTCGACGGCGAAGGCCCCTTCTCGCCCGAGCGTTCGGGAACATTACCCGTGGGCGATCTGGTAAAAACTTGCTTCAGTGGGAAATACACGCAAAAGGAAGTACTGAAAATGATCAAGGGCAATGGCGGACTGATGGCCTACATGGGCACCACCAATGCCTATGAGGTGGAACTGAAAGTAGAAGCAGGCGATCCGCAGGCTACGCTGGTGTATGAAGCCATGGCCTACCAGGTGGCCAAGGAAATCGGCGCCATGTCGGTGGTGCTGTGCGGCATGGTGGACGCCATCCTGATCACCGGCGGAATTGCACATTCCAAATGGTTTGTCAACAAAATCATCGAACGGGTGCACAGGATTGCCCCGGTGCATGTATATCCGGGCGAAGACGAACTAAAAGCATTGGCCATGAACGGAATGCGCGTGCTTAAGGGCGAAACGGAAGTAAAGGTTTACACCTGATCATCGCCGAAAGAATAATTCATCCCCAACGGTACCTTTACAATCACTTTGGTTCCGGTAATTTCACCATCTTCTTTTGTGTCGAACATCTGGTAGGTAATCTGCTTTTCGTTGAATTCGTTGAAAACAGCGATAAACTCGTCGATGATGCGGATTGATTTAAACGCCTTTTCCTTGTTGTATTCCCTGGATTTACCGATGCCCACACCATTATCCGTGAAGGTAATGATCAGGTGATTTTGCACCTCTCTCAGATCGATATCGAGCAAACCGCCCTGACGCCGGTGCATCAATCCGTTGGCAATGGCCGATCCGGCAAAAGCCTGTACGATCATGCGGGGCACTTCCCGGCGCAGGTTTACGCTGTCGTCGATATTCAGGTGGTATTCGAATTTTTCGCGAAATCTGAATTTTTCAATTTCGAGGTACTTGATCGTAAAATCGATCTCATCATCCAGAAATCGCGACATGCGGTCGGAATAGAGCATGGTGCTGCGCATCAGCTTCGAAAACTTGGAAAAATAGCTGTAGGCGGTCTGGCGGTCTTCCTTGTAAATAGCTGATGCAATGGCATTCACAGCATTAAAGGTAAAGTGTGGATCCATCTGGTTGCGGATGCTCTTCAGCTTTAGTTCGGCAATGGATTTTTCGCGTTTGTATCGTTTTTTCAGCATGTTCTTCTGGATTTTCATAATCGGCCAGATCAGCAATACATAAAAGAGAAAAATGCCCAGATTCATCGAAAGTGATTTGATCCAGTAATCCGGATCATGCCGGAGTTCATATTCGAACAGCCTTTCATTTGCCTGAAATACCAAATGTGATTTTTCGGGACTGATATACCTCAGCGCAGGTCTGATATTTTCGAATTCAATGGGGAGTGTAAATTCATGGCTCTGGGAAAAATTATGGGTATAAATGCATATGGTTTTGCTGCCTTTGATATTCCGGTTTATGGTAATGGCATCCACCACATCATCATTATCCACATCCATTATAAACACGTTTTCGATGGTGCCGCCAAGTTTGGTAAGAACCTCGCACGTAAGCGTTTGCTTATTCAGGTTATAGATCAACCCCTTGTTTCTGCTAAAGATCATTATCTTTTCCTCATCTCCCGCCTTTTCCTGAAAAACTTGCAGCACCACCGCGGAATCTACACCGGGATTGATCCTGTTGAACTTTTTGCCCGCTAAATCCAAATGGTAAAATCGTGTCTTTATCTGCGATTTCTTATTCATGTCAACCACCAGAATCTGGTTGCCCTCATTGTTTTTAAACAAATAAGAATATACAGCACCTTTTCCTTTACCCATCCTGACAGGTTCGAATTCAGGGTTTAACTCATGATCGTAAAGGGCAAACCAGCGGTAGTAGTCACTATAATCAATTCCAAGGCCGGTTTCAATGTTTTCGTTGCTGTTTGTGGAAGCAAGAATTTCGATCTTCCCATCATCATCTACATCAAAAAACTGCAAATCAATATTAAAATATCCAGTTTGGATGGAACTGAACAAGGTATCGTTCACGAAATCGTAGGCATAAATTTTTCTGGGCTTCTCGCTGTACCCGGCATTGAGGCAGATCACCAATTCTTCGGTACCATCATTGTTCAGGTCGTGATGATAGAGTTGCGAATGATAGTGGATTTTTCCCTTGACACGCCGGATCCGGTCTACAAAGTACTCGGTCAATAACAAGGCTGAATCTATCCGGTGGTCTACCCCGCCGAAAAACACGGAATCGTGCCGCTGGAAAAGAACAAACAATTCATTTAAGCCATCATGGTCAATATCAAAACTTGTAAGCGGATGATTATATGCAGGCAGTTCTCCGTCAAAATTCCATTGTCCCAGCAGGGCATCTTCCCTGGTAGTAATTTTCATGGCACACTGCCCGATAGCGGTAGAAAAATGAATAACCTTTTCGTCGTATCCGTCACCATCAAGGTCGATGAAACGTACCAGCGAGTTTTGTCCGACTTTAGTTGAATTAAACCTGTCGACCACGATAAGTTCATTTTTATGAAATCGGAAAGGTAGCAGGTAAATGGTGATCAAAGCAAACGGCAGTGCGATGAAAACCGGACTGAAGAAAACGCGTGCGAGCCAATGTTTAAATTTCCGTGTCAACTTTTAAAAACAATTATGATGATCTGCCGGGGGGCAGGATCAAAGGTAAAAAAAAATGGATTCCCGCAATGAAGAATCCATTTTAATTTGTTTTTCGAATAGATAAGTTAGTTTTCGGCCTTGAATTTTTTGAAGGCTTCGGTAAGTTGCGGAACCACTTTCTGCACATCACCGATAATGCCGTAATCGGCAGCCTCGAATATTGGCGCTTCCTTGTCGGTATTTACCGCCACAATCACCTTGGAGGAGCTTACACCGGCCAGGTGCTGGATGGCGCCTGAAATACCAAGAGCGATATAAAGATTGGGAGCGACAATCTTTCCGGTTTGTCCCACGTGTTCGGCGTGTGGGCGCCAGCCTTCGTCGGATACAGGACGTGAACATGCGGTGGCAGCACCGAGCACCTCGGCCATTTCTTCCAGCGGCTTCCAGTTTTCAGAGCTCTTCATGCCACGGCCGCCCGAAACGATAATTTCGGCGTCGGTAAGCAGGATTTTACCTGTGGCTTTTTGCACATTGGTGACGTTGGTTTTGAAATCTCCTTCCACGGCAGCATCGAATTTTTCGATGGATACCTCGGTTTTGTTTTCTACAACGCCAAAGGCATTTTGTGCCAGCGAAACCACTTTTACCGGCGACTTAATCACTACATTGGCAAAGGCTTTGCCGTGAAAGACCTTTTTGGGCAGGGTAAAAGGATCATAGCTTTTGGGCAGCCCGGTCACAGCGAAGACCATTCCGGCTTTCAGCTTTACCGACACCCGCGGAGCCACGGCTTTCGAAGCATTCGAAGCCGAAAAGATCACCACCCCGGCCTGTTCTTTTTCAACCGCCTGTGCAATAGCTGAAGCATAGGCCTGATTGTCGAGGGTTTTAAACCGTTCGTCGTTAAACGAAAGCACACGCGATACCCCGTAGTCGCCCAGCAATTTCAGCTCGTCGTCGGCCACATTGCCAATCGAAAGTGCCACGGCATCGGTACCAAGTTGCTTTGCGATCTCGGCACCATACGATACGATCTCGAAATTGGCTTTCTTGAATTTGCCGTCAAAATTTTCTGTATATATCAGTACGCTCATGATGTTTAATTTGATGATTTGATAATTATGATCCGGAAACTAACGCCAGACCAGCATATTTTAATTAAAAGGTTCTAAATGATTTTAGCTTCATTATGGAGCAGGTCCACGAGTTCCTCAACATTATCCGCATCAATCATCTTGCAGGCAGCCTTAGGCTGTGGCGGTTCGTAACTCACGAACTCGGTAAGGACATCGGCACCGGCAGCTTCAACCACTTTGAGCGGCTTTTTGCGTGCCATCATAATTCCGCGCATCGAAGGAATACGGGGCTCTAAGGCAATGCCTTTCTGCACGACAGCTACAAAAGGGGTTTCTGTTTCCACCACTTCGTATCCACCGGGAATTTCGCGGTTCAGGCTGATTTTTCCATTGTTGATCTCCAGTTTCGACACCGAAGAAACCGATGGCAGTCCGAGAAATTCCGACAACATGCCGCCGGTGGCCGAGCCGTTGTAATCCGCCGATTCGATGCCACACATGATGATGTCAAAACCTTCGTCCTTCACCGTTTCGGCAATTTGCTGCGCGGTAAAGAATGCATCTTTGGGATCGGCATCCACGCGCACTGCATCATCAGCACCAATGGCCAGCGCTTTTCTGATGGTCGGCTCGGTGGTTTTGTCACCCACGCAGAGAACGGTCACTTTTTCAATGTTTCCGCCCGATGCCTCCTTCAACTCCAGCGCGCGGGTCAGGGCCAGTTCGTCCCATGGGTTGATCACCCACTGCACATTGGCCAGGTCGATAGCTTTCTGATCGCCCGTGAGTTTGATCTTGGTTGTGGTATCCGGAACATTGCTGATACAAACGAGTATTTTCATATCGATAGCTTTATTTATTTGATTTAGATTAAGGTGCAAAAATAAAATAATTTTGATTGCGAACCGACTTCACATGAAGACCGGTCATCGGCAATAATTTGTTCATTTGCGGGCATTCTCGCGGATCGCATCTTCAAATCCAAAGTCCTAAGTACAAATTCCAAAACAAATAAAAAATCCAAAGTCCTAAGCACAAATTCCAAAACAAATAAAAAATCCAAAAACTCCAATGTTCAAAACACCGGAAACTTCGCGTCTTTGCGCCTTTGCGAGAAATGTCAGCGAAGCCAAACGATTAAAAGTTTAAATCCAAAGTTCTAAGCACAAAACCTGCCTCGCCGGCTAGGCGGGTCCAAAAAAAATAAAAAATCCAAAAACCCCAATATTCAAAACTCAGGAAACTTCGTGTCTTTGCGCCTTTGCGAGAAATGATGAGCGGAGCGGACAGCGAAATTAGCGTCAATCAGTATAATGAACGAAAATTCGCTGATTTTTCCCCCACTCCCCTGCTTTTGTTATTTTTGCCGCCGCATGTTATCGGTCAACAACATATCGGTTCATTTTACCGGCGAATACATTATCGACGGCGTGTCGTTCCTGATCAACGACCGCGACCGCATTGGCCTCGTAGGGAAGAACGGCGCCGGCAAAACCACTTTGCTCAATGTGATCGCCGGCGAGATGGAACCCGAAAAAGGCGATGTAGCCTCCCCATCGGGCCAAAGCATCGGATACCTGAAGCAGGAAATGAGCATCAACAGCCGCCGCACCGTAATTGACGAGGCGCGGCAGGCCTTCAGCGAAACGCTAAACCTGGAGCACGAAATCCAACAACTGACCGATCAGATCGCCAGCCGCACCGACTACCATTCCGAAGACTACCTCAAACTCGTCAGCCGGCTCAACGATGCCAACGACCGCTTCAACCTGCTCGGCGGACATAAAATGGACGAAAACACCGAGAAGGTGCTCATGGGCCTGGGATACGAAAGAAAGGATTTCCAGCGGCCGCTCAACCAGTTCAGCAGCGGATGGCAGATGCGCGTAGAACTGGCCAAGATCCTGCTGAGCATGCCCGACATCCTGCTGCTCGATGAGCCCACCAACCACCTCGATATCGAATCCATCCAGTGGCTCGAAGAATTCCTCACCACCTATCCCGGCGCGGTGGTCATGGTGTCGCACGACCGCGCGTTCCTCGACAACGTAACCAACCGCACCATCGAAATAACCCTGGGCAAGATCTTCGATTACAAGGCTTCCTACTCCGAATACGAAGAACTGCAGGCCGAACGACGGGCCAGGGAAGCAGCCAGCTACAATAACCAGCAACAGCAAATTGCGCAGATCGAACGATTCATCGAACGGTTCCGCTACAAGAACACCAAGGCCAAACAGGTGCAGTCGCGCATTAAGATGCTCGACAAAATGGATAAGGTGGAGATCGAGGAAACCGACAAGTCGACCATCAGCTTCCGTTTTCCGCCGGCGCCACATTCAGGAAAAGTTACCGTACGGGCAGAACATCTCTCCAAAAGCTATGGCGACCACCTGGTGCTGAGCGACCTGAATTTTTCGATTGCCAAAGGCGAAAAAGTGGCTTTCGTGGGCCGCAACGGTGAGGGCAAAACCACCCTGTCGAAGGTGATCGTGGGCGCACTGCCCTACGACGGCACCATGGAACTGGGCCACCTGGTGACCATCGGCTATTATGCCCAAAACCAGCACGAGATGCTTGACATGGACAAAACCGTGTTTGAAACCATCGACGATGTGGCCACCGGCGACTGGCGTACCAAGGTAAAGGGGCTGCTGGGCAGCTTTCTGTTCCGCGGCGAAGATATCGACAAAAAGGTAAAAGTGCTTTCGGGTGGCGAAAAGTCAAGGCTGGCATTGGCCAAAATGCTGCTTACACCGGTGAATCTGCTGGTGCTCGACGAACCCACCAACCACCTCGACATGCGCTCGAAGGATATCCTCAAAAATGCGCTGCTCCAGTTCGACGGCACGCTCATCATTGTGTCGCACGACCGTGATTTCCTCACCGGCCTCACCGGAAAGGTGTTCGAGTTTCGCAACAAGGGCATACGCGAATACATCGGCGACGTACACGAATTCCTTTCCTACCGCAAGATGGAACATCTCACCGAGCTGGAAAAGAAAAAAGCCGCAAGCCAAAGCCAGGCCGAAAACGGTCCCACCCAAAGCAAACTGGATTTTGAACGCCGCAAGCAATTCGAACGCGACCAGCGCAAGATCAAAAATGCCATCGAAAAATCGGAGAAACACATTTCAGGTATTGAGGCGGAGATCGCCCGGATGGATGAATTGCTGGCCAATCCCGATCCCGCCGATGCAAGGATCAAATCCGGGGAAATCTATCAGGATTACAACCGCCTGAAAGAAGATCTGGAAAAAGAGATGGAGCGGTGGGAGACTTTACAGGTGGAACTGGAGGAGCTTGACAATTAGCGTCTGTAAATCAAAAGTCCTGCCCCACTACCCCCTTCGTTTTCCACTTTCCGGTAAGGTAATAAAGGTAAGCGAGAATCATGCCTGCGCTCCTGCCCAGGGAAGGGAGGATTCGAAAATCCAAATCTGATATTTTTTCTTTATGAATTTCAAAAATTTACCAGAAAAACGATTTTCTGGCATTTTTTTGATTTCCAAATATTGCCAGAATTTTATATCTTTGGCAAAATTTTGTTCCAAAATGCCAAAGGTTTTAGAAAAGAAACTAATTGAAGAATTTAAGGAAAAAGACTTTTTCACACGTGAAGAACTCTTTGAATTTTATCGATATTTTGAACCCGAGATTAAAAAAGGTACTTTTGGATGGAGAATTTATGACCTTAAAAACAGAAACATAATTAAATCATTGAAAAGGGGGCTTTATGTAATTTCCTACAAACCAAAATATAAACCAGATGCCAGCCCAAGCCTTTTTAAGTTA
>JBKHBQ010000193.1:0-7440 GCA_046542305.1 Bacteroidales bacterium | reverse complement strand
CCATGACAGTGTGACCGGAGCGGATTCCCTGCACATCCACGATGGAGAAACGCCCCACGTTCACGCTGCCCAAGATACCCTTACCAGCGACAGCCTGATTGTGGAAAAGGCGCTGGAAACGTACCGGCATATGCTGATGTTTCAGCAGATCGATTCCACGCAGCGGCTGGTGGCCGAAGAAGATTTCTGGCCGCCAAAGTTCAGGCTGATCTTTAAATTCCCGGCCGGAAATCCCCATTTCGGGGTCATCGAAAAAGATCCGGGCGACGACTGGTATGTCAGCGAACTCAACCGCAGGCGCGATTCGATGATGGTGTGGGTAAAAAACACCCAACTCGACAGCCTTCAGATTTGGGTGGCCGACGGAGATTCGATCCTGGACACCACGTTACTGACCTTTGCAAAACACAAAGAGAAAGACCCCCCAAAGCGCAGACGCGATAAGGATGAAGAAGACAGACCGGAGCGAATCAGTTTCAATGCCAATACCAATGGCAGGATGATGGATCTGGGGAAGCCATTCAAACTCATTTTTACAGATCCGCTGGTTAGCTGGGATTTTTCCAATGTGCGATTTGTGGCGGGAGAAGATACCATGTCAGGGGCGCCATTTGTTCCGGAGGACAGCATTCACCGCGTTTTCAAGCTCGATTATCCGCTTGAGGAAGAAACCGGCTATGATTTTCTGTTTCCAGATTCCGCGCTTTACAATATTTATGGGCTTACCAACGACTCGGTACGCATGGGCATACGCACCAAAAAAGCCGCCGACTACGGAAACTTCTTCCTGAACATCAACTTCGAACAAGGCGAATTTCCCTACATTATTCAGCTACTGGACAAAAAAGATTATGTGATTAAGGAGGAATATATCACCAATGATACCACGCTCACCTTTGAATATCTGAACCCGGGATTTTATGTAATAAAGGGAATTCAGGATAAATGGAGAAACAGGAAATGGGATACCGGCAACTACCTGAAAAAAAGACAGCCGGAAAATGTGTTTTATTTCCCGGCTGAGGTGCAGGTTCGAGCCAACTGGGATATTGATGAATCCTGGACTCTCCCCTAGCTTCTGACTTTGACCACAAAAAATACCAAGCGCTGCATTAATTCTGATTGCAGCGATTGATACATTCAATAATTTCCGTTAGCGTCTGGTTTTTTAATGAATAGTAAATCTTTTTACCATTTCTCCTGGAAGTAAGAACACCCTTACTCTTTAAAATGTTCAGGTGATGCGATGCGGAGGCTTGTTCGATGTTCAGCCTTTCGTAAATTTCCGTAACGCTAAGCTGCTTTTCATGAAGCAGATCGATAATGGCAATTCTCATGGGGTGAGCGATTGCTCTAAGCTTGCTGGCTGCCATTTCAAGCTTATCGATGTCAAGTTTCATTTTTCCCATAATCAAAATTTTCGGCAAATTTAGAAAAAAATATACATAATAAGCAAGTAAATATGTAATTTAATTAATTTTTAAATAAGGAGGTGAATTCAAATTTATTTCCGTCGAACAAGCCTTCGTCGCTGAGCTTTAATTCAGGGATAACCAGCAGTGCCATAAACGAGAGGGTCATATAGGGAGCATGAAGGGTGGATCCGAGTTCCCTGGCCATTTTGTGGATCTTCTCATAGGCTTTGGCCACTTTATAACCATCGTCTGCCGACATCAATCCGGCAACTGGCAGGGGCAGCACATGTTCTTTTCTGCCATCCACCAGCGAAATGCCGCCGCGCGATTCCACCAGCAGATTGATGGCCCGGACAATCTCGGCATCGGTGGTGCCAACGGCTATAATATTGTGGCTGTCGTGGGCAACCGTGGAAGCGATGGCCCCGCGCCCGAGTTTGAAATTTCTGATGAAAGCCACGGCAGGTAAAGCCTGCTTGTAACGGTTCATAACCACCAGCTTTAAAATGTCACGATTGGGATCACTTACCACATTTCCTTCCGAAACTTTTGCCTTTTCGATCAGGGTTTTGGTGATGAGCTGACCGTCGAGAGCTTCGATCACCCTGATCTCTTCTGCCTCCGCGGGCACCTGAATGGAACGGCTGCTGATCTTTTCCGCCCTGAAAATATTCGGTTCTGTCTCCTCGATGCTCCCGATCAGGCTTTCACCGCGTTTGGCCACCAACACCCCATTGATGTATGTCGACAGCACATTGAAATCCTTCAGGTTATCCACCAGGATCATATCGGCATCGTCGCCCACTCGGAGCATTCCCACATCCAGACCATAATGTTTCACCGGATTCATAATGCAGGCCCTCAGCACAATCATGGGGTCGTAGCCCTTTCCGATGGCCCGTTTCACCAGTTGATTGATATGCCCGGCGACCAGGTCGTTGGGATGTTTGTCGTCGGAGCAGAATAATACTTTATCGGGATGTTCATCGAGCAATCCGATCAGCGCATCGAAATTTTTAGCCGCACTACCTTCGCGTATCTGGATATTCATTCCCCACCTGATCTTATCGAGTGCCTCGCCCATGGTAAAACATTCATGATCGGTAGTGATTCCCGCCTGTATATATTTTTTGGCATTTTCGCCCGTCACACCGGGGGCATGACCATCCACGGGCTTTTTATATTTTTTGGCTATGTCGATTTTTTCCATCACCTCTTTATCGCCAAACAAAACGCCGGGAAAATTCATCATCTCCGAAAGGTAAAGCACATCATCGGATTTCAGCAATTCCTCTATTTCGGCAGGCCCCAGATGGGCGCCCGACGATTCGAAACCCGTTGCAGGCACGCACGAAGAGGCGCCGAAATAAAACTTGAAAGGCACCTTCTTTCCGTTGCGGATCATGTAACGAATGCCGTCGATGCCCAGCACATTGGCGATCTCATGCGGGTCCGACACCGAAGCCACCGTGCCGTGAACCACCGCCAGACGGGCAAATTCAGACGGGATGAGCATGCTGCTTTCCACATGCACATGCGAATCGATCAGGCCGGGAAGCACATACTGATCCGTGACGTTTGAAGCCTCGCGAATATCGGTGATCTTCCCGTTCTTAACCGTAACAATACCCTGAAATATTTTTTCTCCGACAATATCAACTATTTTGCCGGAAACCTGATAAGAAGTTCCCTGTTCCATAATGCAATCGTTTAGTTGTGATCCACGAAGTTAGGCTTTTTAACAAAAAGAAAATGTTTTTGTTGGGATGAATGTTCCCATAAGCGTTTTAGTCGGTTTGTTTGGTATGATAAGCTACTTTTTCAAGGGAGGTGATCATATCATACTCTTCCAGGTAAACATGAACAGGCAGATTTAAAGGTTTGGAAGAAAAATTAAGAATTCCCTTAATTCCTGATCCCACCAGCCGGTCGGCGGATTCCGTGGCCTTATCGAAAGGCACGGTAATGATCCCGATGTTAATGTTGAGTTCGGCAATTTTTGTATCGAGGTCGTCGATATGGAAAACCGGAATCCCTGCATACAACTGCCCGATCTTTTCAGGATTGACATCGAAAGCGGCAATGATTTTCAGCTTGGGACGTTTACCGCTAAAATACTTGATGATTGCCTTCCCCAGGTTACCAAGGCCCATAATGCATACATTCTGCCCCTGCTCGGTATCGATGATCTTTCCGATCAGGTCGATGAGTTCCTTTACATCATATCCTTTCCTGAGCGTGCCGTTGTATCCGATCAGCATAATATCACGCCTCACCTGTACGGGAGTAATATGAAGCAGTTGGGCGATTTCGTGAGAAAAAATAAACTCCTTGCCTTTAGCCAAAGTGATCAACAAATTTCTCCTGTACTGGCTGAGCCTTTCCACGGTCTTGTCTGGAAGGTACATAATCCGAAAATTTGGTTAGTACTGCAATATTACAACTCTTTGTTATAAAGATAACAACGAATTTTTCAAAAAACTTAAAAAAAACATTCGTGTCCGGTCAAGGTGCTGGAGATTCCCCGCTACACTCTGCAAAAAAACTAAAAAATTCCGTGCTTTTTCATTTGACAGAACAATAAAAAAACCCACAGGCTTCATTTCCTGCGGGTTCAAATTTTATAATGTACACTTATCGGATTATTCGTCTCCTCCCAGAAATATCATCAGGTAGTACATCAGGGTAGCGAGTGAAGCCAGCGCAGCGATCACATAGGTCATTGCGGCCCATTTCAGCCCGTCTTTTGCCATATCGTGCTGCTGCCCGTAAGTAATTCCTGTGGTATCGAGCCATGCCAATGCGCGGTTTGAAGCGTCAAACTCCACCGGCAGGGTGATCAGGCTGAATATTGTGGTAAGCCCGAACATGATGATACCGATAAGCAGAAGCTGTGGAAATATGTTGATCAGCAGAATTCCCGCAAGCAACACCCACTGTACCCAGCGCGAGCTGATGCTGACGACGGGTACCAGCGTAGACCGCATCTGCAGCCACGAATATGCGGTGGCATGCTGAAGCGCATGACCTGTTTCGTGAGCGGCAACAGCAGCAGCCATTACGCTTCTGCCATTGTACACCTCAGGACTCAGGTTGATGGTTTTATTTGCCGGATTGTAATGGTCTGTGAGTTCACCCTGCACCGAGCGGATCGACACATCATAAATGCCATTTTGACGCAGCATCTGACCGGCAATTTCGGCGCCTGTCATTCCGCTCTGCAAAGGCACACGGCTGTATTTTTGAAACTTCGACCTCAAACGCGACTGAACCAGCCAACTCAGCAGCATGAAAAATCCGAAAATGATCAGGTATGATAACATCTTTTTGCGTTTAAAATTTGTGGTTCATTAACAAATAATCTGCCAAATGGTTCCGTAGTAAAATTGACAGTTCCTTACATCGGGCATGCTCAGGGAATATGCGTATTTTTGCAGATTGAAAGGGGAGAATTTTAATGAAATACATCGACGAATATCGTGATCGCGACCTGGTGATGCAGATCGCTGCAGAAATCAGAAAAATTTCAACCCGCCCGGTGCGGCTGATGGAAGTCTGCGGCGGACACACCATGGCCATCCAGAAATTCGGCATTCCTTCGCTGCTGCCCCACACGGTGAAACTGCTTTCAGGTCCCGGCTGTCCGGTTTGCGTATCCAGCCGCCAGTTCATCGATCATGCTGTAGCGTTGGCACGACAGCCCGGGGTGATCATCACCACCTTCGGCGACCTGATACGGGTTCCCGGATCTTCATCAAATCTGGATAAAGAAAAAGCGCAGGGCGCCGATATCCGCATGGTGTATTCCATCCTTGAAGCCATCGAACTGGCTGTGAAAAACCCTGAAAAAAAAGTGGTGTTTCCGGGCATTGGCTTCGAAACTACAGCGCCGGGCACGGCTGCCGGTATTCTTCAGGCCCACGCTCAGGAACTGACGAATTTTTTCGTGCTAAGCTCACACAAGATCATGCCACCGGCCATGGGCGCCCTGATTGATGAAGGCGTGCAAATCGACGGCTATATCGGGCCGGGCCATGTGAGCACCATCACCGGAAGCAACATGTACCGCGACATTGCGAAAAAGTACAACCTGGCCGTGGTGATCTCGGGTTTCGAACCTGCCGATCTGATGCGCTCGGTATATATGCTGGTGAAGCAGATTGAAACAAATACCCGGAAAGTGGAGATCGCCTACCGCAGGGCTGTAAAACCGGAAGGCAACCCCAAAGCCAGAAAAATGATGGAAGAGGTTTTTGAGCTGCGCGAAGATTGGTGGCGCGGACTGGGAATCCTGAAAAACAGCGGCCTGAAGCTCAGGAAAAAATTCAGCCATCTCGATGCAGAAACCATGCTTGCGGTGGATATCGAGCCTACCAAAGAACCTAAAGGCTGCATTTGCGGAGAAATCCTGAAGGGCATCAAATCCCCGAAGGATTGTAAATTGTTTGCCACTGTATGTACGCCGCTCGACCCTGTAGGAGCCTGTATGGTTTCCAGCGAAGGTTCCTGCCATGCTTTTTTCAGGTACAACCGCTAAGCCTTGCCACCTGCCTCAAAACAGGTGTTTGTGCTAAACCACAATAAATGCAAAACCTGACCCTCCACGCCGAAATTTTAAAGCATAAAAAAAGCCCTTCGGTTCATCGCCGAAAGGCTCAGTGAAAAAAATTTCAACTTTTCTATTCTTTAAGAATGCTTTTGGAGATCACCAGGCGCTGAATCTGATTGGTACCCTCGTAAATCTGGCACAGTTTGGCGTCGCGCATCATTTTTTCCACCTGAAACTCCCAGGTATAGCCGTCGCCTCCCATGGCCTGAACGGCATCGGTGGTTACCTCCATGCCGATATCGGAGGCATACAACTTCGACATGGCCGACAGCTTGTTCAGCTTTTTCTTGTCGTGATCGTAAGCCCAGGCGGCATACCAGGTGATCAGGCGTGCAGTTTCGATTTTTGTGGCCATATCGGCAAGCATAAAGCCAATGGCCTGGTTGGCCGCAATGGGTTTTCCGAATTGTTTGCGGTTTTTGGTCCACTCCTTTGCCGTTTCAAAAGCAGCACGTGCATTGCCCAGGCTCAGGGCAGCCACTCCGGTCCGGGTGCGATCGAAGGTTTTCATGGCAATGATGAAACCATGGCCCTCTTCGCCAATCCGGTTTTCTTCGGGCACCTCCACATCCTTAAACACAATTTCGTTCTGAACACTGGCCTTTTGCCCCATTTTATTCATATGTGGTTTCATCTCGATGCCGGGTGTGTCAGTCGGCACCAGAAAGGCGGTCAGGCTGCGCGATCCTTTTTCTGGGTTGGTCATGGCAAACACCGTCATGAAGGTGGAGGCTTCGGCATTGGTGATAAATCGCTTGTGACCATTGAGGATATATTTATCACCCTTTTTAATGGCCGTCGACTGAATGCCCTGAACATCCGACCCCGCCTGAGGCTCGGTAAGGCAATATGCCGCCACGCCTTTCACTTCGTTGATCAATCCGAAATACTTCTTCTTTTGATCGTCGTTGGCAGCCAGGTATAGCGGCGTGAGCGCCAGCGTGTTTGCATCGATGCAGATCCCGATTCCCACGCAGCCGGCACCCAGTTCCTCCGATGCAATGGCCCCATCGAGCAGACTGTGCTCGTGCCCGCCATACATTTTAGACATCGGCCCGTTCATAATGCCTTCATCGTAGGCCGCCTTCACAATATCCCACGGAAACTCAGCCAACCGGTCGTATTTCAACCTGTTGGGAACGATCCACCGGTCAGAAAAATCGCGGTATTTCGCCCTGATCTCCTCCTGCTCAGGAGTTAATGAAAATTCAATCATAGTTTAATTATTTAGGTTAGTATTTTACTTCGAGTATCCTCCTATACTTCAAGCGAAACAAAAATAAGAAAATATGCTTTCCACCTTCAGGGCCTGTGAACGAAAGTGTTGATTTTTGTCTAATTTTGCTAAAAACCCGGATATGAAAGAAAAGGGAAAAAAGTTTATCGATTTGCCGCAATACCCGGGAGGCAAGGAAG
>JBKHBQ010000192.1:0-7534 GCA_046542305.1 Bacteroidales bacterium | reverse complement strand
GATTTTAGATTTTAGATTTTTCCAGGAAATGCCGGGCTAAAAGAAGAAACCTGCCATCGTACACGAACAGGGCCGCAGGCCCGCAAAGATGGTTGCTACCACGGTGCAAAGGAGCTGCATAGCTGCGACAGATTTGTCCTGGAATTCACAAATTCGCGAAGCGATCTCAGAAAAATCCAAAATATAACTATCGCTAAAACAGTATTCCATGCAGCAATCCAACCGGCGAACAGGGCTTACACTGTTAAACACAACTTCTGCGACTTGCCTGTTTTTATTATTTTTGGCACCGGTAAAATATTCGGCCCGTGATCAGCTATTTGAAACATGATGAAATCGACACCAAAAAATGGGACCACTGCATCGATCGAGCAGTGAACGGGATGATCTATGCCTATAGCTGGTACCTCGACCTGGTGAACGACAACTGGGAAGCGTTGGTGGAAAACGATTACGAACGGGTGATGCCACTGACCAACGGGCGGAAATTCGGTATTCGTTACCTGTACCAGCCTTTTTTTACCCAACAACTCGGAATTTTTTCGCGGGCACAGCTCAGCCATGACGTGGTGGCCGGATTTCTGCAAGCCATTCCGCGCAAGTATTGCTTTGCAGAGATCAACCTCAACACCCATAATAAAATTGAAAAACCCGATGCCCGATTTTCGCCATGGCTTACACATGAACTCGACCTGATCGGTGATTACGAATCCATTGCGGCAGGATATTCGAAAAACCTGAAAAGAAACCTGAAAAAGGCTCAGGAAGGATACGTGAACATTGTTGAGAATATAAAACCCGACAACGTGATCCGAATCTTCAGGGAAAACAAAGGCAGGGGATTAAAGCACCTGAAGGATCATAATTACGATCTGCTGAGAAGGCTGATCTACGTGATGATTTACAAACGAACAGCCAGGGTGGTGGGGGCATACAACGAGGTGAACGAACTGTGTGCAGGTGCATTTTTTGTGTACAGCGGACGTAAGGTGATCTTTTATTTTTCGGCTACCGACTCTACGGCAAAGGAATACGCGGCCATGCCTTACCTCATCGACGATTTTATCCGCCGCCATGCCGGCTCGCACCTGACCCTCGACTTCGAAGGCTCCAATGATGAAAATCTGGCACGGTTCTACAAGAGCTTTGGCGCCAGAGAAGTACATTACCTTCACTACAAAATGAACCGGCTGAACCCGTTGATAAATGCAGGCGTGAAATCGATAAAACAGATCAGGCAACGATTGCGTTAACATGTTTTAAATCTTTATAAAATATTGAAGTTCATCCACCGAACAATAAACCGTTATATTTGCACAAAACACCCGGAGCTATGGTAAACGTACTTGGAAAAGAAAACTCTGTTCTCAATCAATTTATCGCTGAATTGCGGGATGTGAAAGTCCAGAACGATCCGATGCGTTTCAGGAAAAATCTGGAGCGTGTGGGAGAAATCTTTGCTTATGAGATCAGCAAAAAACTTGCTTACGAAAGCAAAGAGGTGATCACTCCATTAGGCAGTGCACAGGTAAATGTTCTTAACACATATCCGGTTCTGGCCACCATTCTGCGTGCCGGAATTCCTTTTCATCAGGGGATGCTGAATATTTTCGACAAAAGTGAAAATGCGTTCATCTCAGCCTACCGCAAGCATCATAAAGACGGTACCTTCCAGATCGAAATCGAATATATTTCAAAGCCCACCCTCGACGGCAGAATTCTTATCCTCACCGATACCATGCTGGCCACCGGCTACTCCATGGCCCTCGCCTACCGCGAGTTGATCGACGACGAAAAACCTGCCCATACCCACATCGTGGCCATTATTGCCAGCCTTGAAGGCGTAAACTACATGAAAAGGAATTTCTCCAGCTCCGAGTTGACCATCTGGGTGGGCGCCATCGACGATGAATTGACTGCACAGGCCTATATTGTGCCCGGCCTCGGCGACGCCGGCGACCTGGCCTATGGTAGCAAAATTTAAGGATCAGCAAAATGCGTGTTGCCGGATTTTACATCGTTTATGCACTGATCTGGACCTTTACCCTGCTGCCGCTCAGGGTACTCTACGTGATTTCCGACCTGATGTACCAGGTGGTTTACCATCTGATCGGCTACCGCAAAAAAGTGGTATTCGATAACCTCCGCCATGCCTTTCCTGAAAAAAATCAAAAAGAGATCATGCTGATCGCCAGGCGATTTTACAGGCATTTCTGTGATTTCCTGCTGGAATCCATCAAGACCTTAAACATGAGCAAAAAGCAGGTAGACCGCCGTTTCAGGTTCGAGAATGCTGAGATATTCGATGAATATTTCAGGCAGGGACGAAGCATTGTGCTTATTTCGGGGCACTACGGAAACTGGGAATGGATGGTGGATTTTCCTTCGAAGGTTCCGTATAAAACGCTCGCGATCTATAAGCCGCTGCAGGACGAAAAATTCGACCTGCTCATCAGGAGGATCAGGGAAAAATATGCCTCGGGCAGCCGGATGATTCCCATGAATGATGTGTATCGGCGCATTCTGGAGTATGAGCGGAAGCAGCAGCCCATCATCACCTGGTTTCTCGGCGATCAGACACCTCCCAGGGACTACCCGTTGTGGGTTTCATTTATGAACCGTGAAACGCCATTCTACTCCGGACCTGAAAAAGTGGCCCGCAAATTCGGTCACGTGGTGATCTTTATGGATATCAGGAAAACCGATCGCGGCAAATATTCCACCCGGTTCATCCCGCTTGAGGATAATCCCCGCCAGACCAAACCAAATGACATCACACGCCTGCATGTTCAAACTCTCGAGGAGATTATCCGCCGCAGGCCTGAATTCTGGCTTTGGTCGCATCGCCGATGGAAACACAGCAGGGGAAACAAATAGTTTATGGTTTCGTTAGTTTTTCATAATTTCACGAGCTAAAACAAGATAATTATGGCCATGCCAAACCAGGTGATGTTCGAAAATCTGCGCATTTCCATCGATGCCATACGCAGCCATGTGGTGCGCACCGTTCTCACCGTGCTGATCATCGCCTTCGGCATCATGGCGCTGGTGGGCATTTCAACAGCCATCGACGCACTCGAATCGAGCTTTGCCCAGAACCTGATGATGATGGGTTCGAACACCTTCACCATAAAAAACCGCACGATGCGTGTACAGATGGGAAGCGATGTGCATCGCGCAAAACACTATGAACCCATCAGTTTTAATGAGGCATTGGAATTTAAGGAACAGTACGATTTTCCGGCGAGCGTGTCGGTGTTTACCTATGCCACCTGGACAGCCACGGCAAAATACAAGGAAGAAAAAACCAACCCGAACATACAGGTAGTCGGTACCGACGAAAATTATCTGGAAACCTCCGGCAATGAACTCGAACGCGGCAGAACCTTTACGCCCCATGAGGTTTTCTACGGGTCGCATGTGGCCATCATCGGCAGCGAGGTGTCCAGAAACCTTTTCAGGGAAAACGAAGATCCCATCGGGAAGATCATTTCTGTGGGTGCAGGAAAATATAAGGTGGTGGGGCTGATCGAAGAAAAAGGAACCGGAATGGGCTTTACCCCCGACCGGCAGATCCTGCTGCCGATCACCAATGTGCGCCAATATTTTTCCAGGCCCAACATGTCATTCACCATCAACGTAATGCCCCGGAACACACAGAACATCGATGCCGCCATCGGTGAGGCCACTGGGCTGTTCAGGGTAATCAGGCAAAATAAATTGTACGAGGAAAGCGATTTTGATATTTCCAAAAGCGATCAGCTCCTTAAAATGCTTTTCGAAAATACCAAAAACATTAAACTGGCTGCGCTGATCATCGGCTTTATTACACTTTTCGGAGCCGCCATCGGATTGATGAATATCATGCTGGTTTCGGTTACCGAGCGGACGCGCGAGATTGGCATCCGCAAATCACTGGGGGCTACACGGCTGGTCATCCGCAATCAGTTTTTGGCAGAAGCTGTGGTAATCGGCCAGTTGGGCGGAATCTTCGGCATTGTGCTGGGAATTTTGGCCGGAAACATTGTTTCGATCCTTACCGAATCCAGTTTTATTATACCCTGGCTCTGGATTGTAATCGGGGTGCTGCTGTGTTTTGGTGTGGCTTTGGCTTCCGGCATTCTGCCCGCTCTCAAGGCAGCCAACCTCGATCCCATCGAATCACTGAGATATGAATAAATGATGCTGGTTGACAGAAATCTTTGGCTGAATCACCTTTATCTCAAAACCAGGTTAACCGGGATTAACCCATTATCCAATAACAATAAACGGTAAACCATTACCTTCTTCTCCTACTCAAACATTACCGACAGGGTCACTACGCCGGGTCCTGTATTTACGCCAAGCACGGGCGAACCGTCGTTAATGAACCGCGGCTTCAGGCCGGTCCGGTCTTCCATTTGCCGGGCATACCATTCGGCGGCGTTTTGGTTATCAGCATGCGAAATGGCATAACCCCACAGCTTTCTGTTTTTCAGCTTTTTGTCGACCATGTTCATGGCCATGCGCATGCTGGATTTTTCGCTCATGGGTTTTCCGACCAATTCGGTTTTCCCTTCGTCGTTCACCAGGATAATGGGTTTTACGTTTAGGAATTTACCCACTGCGCCTTTCACCGCACTTACACGGCCGCTGCGAACCAGGTATTTCATGGTTTTGGTGGTGACGAGCATATCTGTTTTCAGGGACCACTCGTTGATTTTTTCTACCAGTTCCTCATAACCCGCACCTTGGTCGAGGGCTTCTGCAGCACGCATGATGATCAGGCCCAGTCCGGCTGACAGTCTTTTGGAATTGATAACGGTGATGGGCATCTTGGTGAAATTGCTGATGGTTTTGGCGGCTTTGCGGCTGTTGGAGCAGGTACCGCTCATTCCTTCGCTGATGTGCACGCCAATTACCGAATCGTAATGCGTACTCAGGTAATTGTACCGGTTGCTGAAATCCTTGAATGAGGGTTGTGCCGTGCTGGGGTATTGGCGTGCCTTGGCCAGCATTTTATAAAACCTGTCGGGCTTAAGCGTTACGCGGTCGAGGTAGTATGTATCGCCGAAATGCACGCTCAATGGCACCACATGGATCTGATGCTTTTCGATGAATTCCTGCGGGAGGTCGCAGGTGCTGTCGGTGACAAGTGCAACGGAATGTCTGGTTTTTTCGGCGATGTCCATCTGCATTACCATGTCGTCGACTTTTTGAAAGATGATGCTTCCGAACCTGCTGAGTTTGGCAAAAAGCCGTTCGGGCGTATCGGTGTGGATGTGGATGCGCATCTTCTTCGGCGATCCGGCAATCACCAGCGAATCACCCAGGTGTTCGATCTTGCTGCGCAGCTTTTCACGGATGATCTCGTCCGAAACGATCATGGCTTCCGTGCAGTAACGGAAAGTGACATTTTCGTGATCGTGCGCACTGTCGAACGACTGGATGCGGACCAGGTTGCGTGCACCGAGTATTTTTCGCAATTCGCCATGCCTGAAAAAATCGATCATCCCTTCCAGAAATACCACGAAGCCTTTTGCCCCTGCATCCACCACATTGGCCTTAGCAAGTACTTCAAGTTTTTTGGGTGTATCGAGCAGCGATTCTTTGGCTTTGGTGTACGAATCGATGATAAGCTGGTTGAAGTCGTCCACTTTGTCTTTGGCCATCTGGATATACTCGGCCCATTCGCGGATGACGGTGATCATGGTTCCTTCCACCGGATTGGAAATGGCTTCGTAGGAATGATGCACGCCCGTTTTGATGGCTGCCGAGAATTTATCCACATCAATGGTCTCCTCGTCCTTAAACTCGCTGCTGAAGCCATACAGAAACTGGGCAAAAATGATTCCCGAATTTCCGCGCGCCCCAACGAGCGCTGCATCGGCAAGCGCATTTGCCGTAGCCGAAAACGAACTCGTGGGAACAATGGTGTCGACGATCGACCGCATGGTGGAGGCGAGGTTGGTACCCGTATCGGCATCCCTGACCGGGAAAACATTGATTTTGTTCAACATGCCCTGATGGTCGAAAATACGTTGTGCTCCGGCAAGAAAGCTGTAATAAAATCGCTTTCCGTCGAGTGTTTTGGTATCTATGCTTTCTTTATTCACAATTCTATCGATTGTTCAGGATGGAAACCATCCTCATAATAACATATAAACGACAAAGTTAACACTAATGATCATACCGGGAGATTGTAAAAATTGTTAAAGCCCCGGCAGTTTAATCAGCCGGTTCAGTGCCCGGCGCTGCAAAAATAATACATCTGTAATTTTCTATTGATGCATTTTGCCGGTTTTTGAGGCTGTACCGAATTTTTGTTTTACCTGCCTTTTCATTTCGTGCTATCTTTGTTATTCATGCGAATTCATCCTGAACGTAAAGCCAAAAAAATGTTAATAGGAAACGGTGTTTAGGAATGAAATTTGCTAATTCTGCGTTATCTAAAACTGAACAATGATCAAAATGGCCGACATGATGAAGAATTTACTTACCATTTTTTTTGCTGGTTTCCTGGTATTTGGTGTTTCAGCACAGCAATCCGTGTTAAACGACACCCTGCCTGCTCCTCAGGAAGCCGACACCATTTCCGCTGAAAATTTTATAAACCCGCCGGGATTGCTTCCCTATAATCCTGATAAGAAGGTCAGCCTCAGGATGGAAATGGGAACCAGCTTTGGCGTGGGAAGCGATGGCGGAAGCATGTTCGGCGTGTACGCCGCCCCGCACATAAGTTATAAAGTGTCGCCCCGCTTTCGCGTGAATTTCGGCGCCATGGTTCGCAACAGCAACTTCATCAATTATTACAATCCATATTTTCCGGGCTACCCGGAATATTCCCGCACCTTCGACAGCAACATCACCCAGACCTTTGTGTATGCAGAAGGCCAGTACCTGGTAAATCCGAACCTGATGGTGAACGCAAAGGTGTACAAGGAAGTGTCGGTATTTGATGAACCGAAGATGAACCCGCGTGCTCTCGACCTGGATGGCGGCGGCATGTCGGTGGGGTTCAATTACAGGGTGAACGACAATTTTTCGTTTGGTGCCGAATTCGGCTACAACAAGGGCCGCAGCCCATACAACCCGTATTATCCCGGAAGCTACGGCACCAATCCCTTTGGTATTCCTTCGATGAGTCCCTTTGATCCGTGGCCGTAAAAATCTGAAATTTTTGATCTGTCCATCAAAGCAATACCAGCATTATGCTTGCAATTCTTTCACCTTCCAAAACACTTAATTACGACATACATCCGCAAACCGGCGAACATTCGCAGCCGCAGTTTTTGGCTGAAGCCGATGAACTGGCAGCGATACTGAAAAAATATTCCCCGTCGCAACTGCAAAACCTTATGAACATCAATCCAAAGCTGGCCGAATTGAACGCCACACGCTACATGCAGTGGCAGCGGCCGTTTACGCCTGAAAATGCCATGCAGGCCCTGCTGGTTTTTAAGGGTGAGGTGTTCAACGGTTTGAAAGCGGAAAGCCTTACCGAGGGCGATCTGCTTTATGCACAGAACCACCTGCGGATTCTGTCGGGGTTGTA
>JBKHBQ010000191.1:0-7631 GCA_046542305.1 Bacteroidales bacterium | reverse complement strand
CCTTTCATCCGGTGATGCTAATGCCTGCCGAAAAAATTTCCGTGTTAAACCGATCACTTTCCAATTCATATATTTTTGTATGGTTAAAAAAAACAATACTTTTGAAAAAAAAACTGAAATGATCAAAAGATTGCTCTCACTCACGGTATTACTTTTTATAGGTATATCGGTTTTTTGTCAGAACGAGGAATTGCTAGTAAACATCCAGAACGACCAGCTGCTGAGCTACGGCGGATGCAACCTTCTGAATTTTAACGGAACTGATTATCTCGTTGGCGTTTCGGCCGTTGAAGCAGGTAACAAAAAAATATCAACTTTAACAAGGATCGGCAAGGTAAAGGCAGAGCGCGAGATAAGTACCTTTATCAATGGCTCCGGCATCACCTCGCGCACCGAGTCATATTTAAAAGAAGAATTAACCACCGTAAACGATTCCTCACATGTACAAACCACCGATACCTTTGTGGAGTATATCCGTGAAGATTCAGAGGGCTTTGTAAAGAAAATGCAACCTGCCGGCTTCTGGTATTCCGACGACCGGTCAGTTTTTTATTATGCCATATACACTAAAGTTAATCTATAAAAAAACCAAATTGCGATGAAGAAAATCTTTACAATTTTATGTGTTACTGCTATGTGCCTCACGGCATTTAGCCAAAATCCGGCTGATCTGGCCAAAAGCAGCGCTGTTCAGGAAACCCAGGATGTAGTTTCGGAAGTTCATGAATATCCTGAGGAAACACTGCGCAAAACCGTTTCGGCAGCCCTTGCCAATAAAGGCAAATCCCTGGGTTCCATCAACGACGACGGTTCCATTTATGTAATTGCTGCAGCTACTACGGCACGCCCCAGCAATATGCCGGGGTTTGTTAACAGCCGAAACGTGGCATACAGCATTGCCGAACTTACTGCCAAAATGAACCTGCTGAGAATGGCCGGCGAACAAATCACCTCCGGACGCGGTTTTACCATGCTCGAAGACATTATCGAAGGCGAAGATCCCGATGCCGCAAGCAAAGCCTCATTGCTCGACAAGGCTGCACGCGTAGCCAGCGAATCACTCGACAAAGCGCTGGCTTACCTCGGCGTTTCGGAGGAAGAAATCGCCAAAATGAACCAGTCGAAAAAACAGGCCGTGTACGAACAGGAATTCAACCAAACGGTGAAATCGCTCGTGGCCGGAATGGTAAAAGGCTGCTCGGCGGCCATGATCGCTGAAGGCGATGCCGGTGGGGACGACTACCAGGTGGCCGTGTGTATGAAATATTCGCCCGAATTCCAGTCGCTGGCCTCCATCATTAAAAATAACGAGCGGTACCAGATCCCGCCCGGCAAGGTTAAAAATTCGATCGACAAGATCCAGTCGATGCCTGAAGATCAACTGGTGGGTAAACTTGGATCGCAGGTCACCTTCAACAGCGATGGCGAAATGGTGGTATTCGGCTTTGGCCAGCAGGAAGTACGCTCAACCTCCTCGCGCCAGTCGGCGGCATTTTCGCGCGCCTACAGCCAGGCACGTCTGCAGGCGGTAAACAACATCAAGAATTTTGTGGCCGAGGATCTCATCGCTGAAGAATCGCTCACCAACATCGAAAAGCTGAAGGAGTACGACGACGGCGACCAGGCATATTACAGCCGCCAAAAATGGGAACAGGCCGTGAAAGCCAAAGAAAGCACCCTCAACCTGGCCACCTTCGAAGTGCGTCAGTGGCGCGGCAAACATCCGGTGTCAGGTCACGATATTGCCGGTTTCGTGGTGGCATGGTCACCTTCAAATGCCGAGCAGGCCAACCAGTTGCAAAATCAGTTCCGGAAGAGTAATGCTCCAACCGACAGCATCAATAATCCGCAAAGGCAACAAACCAAAAAAAGCAAAACCATTATAACAGGTGAGACGGAAGATCTCTAGCATATTCATTACATGGTGGATTGCTTGCCTTCTTCCTGCGTCACTCTGTGCCCAATACGATTACCGGGATCAAACCGCTGATTTCGGGATTTCAGAAACAAGCGACAGCTACATAGCCGATTGCCGGCTCAATGTACAAATAGGACATTCCAGGGAGCTGCAGCGTATCCACAACCAGTTGCGCCTGCGCGCCATCGACCTGATCGGGAATTACGTGGTGATCAACAGCCTGGATCTCCCGCTAAAAGCTCGGGGCAGCCTTTTCCAGGCTTTCGTTGATAACACCAACCTGCGCTTTACCGCTGAGGTAGAAAAACTCAGCAGCGACCCCTGGGGCTTCTGCGAAGACCGGCGCTGCATCAGGTTTGTGGTGGATAAAAATGATTTCAGAATCAACCAGCGCTACCTCGAACAGGATTTTGACCTGGCCAATATCCTGTACATGAATTTCAGGCGCTGCAAAACCATGGATGCGGCGTGTGCCCTGCTGGATTACTCAGGCGCCGATCCCGGCTTGCTAATCTCCACGGAGATGCTCTTCCTCAACGGCAGCGCGGAAATTCATCCGGAAATATCAGCACTGCTGAAAATTAATCCGCACTACCGCCTCGAAAATTCTTTGTTTGGAAACGATTCACTGCAGCAAATTCTTGTCGACAGCATCAGTACGCTGGATAAGGATTTCTGCGCCTTTGGGGGCATGATCATTTCAAAAATCCTTTTCACCTCGGCGCAGCCTGAAGACAAGCCGGCATATTTCGACGATTACCAGTACTATCTGTCGCAAATGCAGGGCGAATGGCATGAACTGATGAAATATACACTCGCACAGCGTGATGCAGAAAGCTTTTCATCTTTCGGGGAAGCCACTGTTTTCGATGTAATTGGCGCATTTCCCGGAGCGTTGAATCCATTCGGGATGCGGCCGGGGAATAACGGCGAACACTACGCAGCAGCAATGGAAGCTTTCGCCGGAGAAGACATTCAGGCAGCACTGAACCACCTTCGCGATGAGATCAATTTCAACGGCATCACCGCCACCAACCTTAATCTGACAGGAGCCTGTTACCGGCTTCTCGAAAATCCCGGCAGGGCGCTGGCATACCTGCTGCCGGCATATTATCTCGATGCGGAGGCGCTTTATGTACGCGGCAATATGATCCTTTGCCTTCAGGCGCTGGGTTACCCGGAACTGCAGGAAATCGCTGCATATTTTCTCGAAAATACCACGATCGATCCGTGGAGTAAAGACCAAATTTTGAATCTGAAAAAACCGTAAATCATGCAAAAAATTTTACTGATCCTATTGGCAGTGATCCTGTGCACACCTGTGGCCATGTCGCAGGACGAAGATGAAATGATGATCCTTGAAGCCGAAGAAGGCGAGAAGAAAGTAATTGCCGACGGCTATGGCGCCACAGCCGAAGAGGCGCTTCAGAGCGCCCTTCAGAATGCCGTGGAGCAGGCTGCAGGAGCTTACGTAAGCAGCATTACCGAAATTGAAAACGATGAGATTGTAAAGGATGAAGTGCTCTCGCTGAGCCACGGCTTTATCAAGGAGCATCGCAAGCTTTCCGAAAGTCGCTTCGACAACGAGTATAAAGTGGTAGTGGCAGCCATCATCGTGGAAAAACAAATCATCGAGCGCCTCGAAGCCAGCGGCATCAAGGTGAACTACAATGCCTCCGGCCTGGTAAGCGACCTGAAAGCCTGGGACAACATGAAGGAAAACGAATACAAAATGGCAAAAGCGCTCTTCGATGTGCATGAAATGAAAAACTACGGCATCATCTGGAACTACAACATGCGCGTTGGCGAACCGCAGCGCCGCGGCAATAATTACACCGTGAAGGGAACCGTGAGCGCCACCACCAACCCGAATTATTCTACCGAATTTTTCAACCTGAAGAACATCCTGTCGGAGCTGGCACTGGAAACCGAGGAAATGAAGTATCAGATGCCGGTGGCCCATTCGGTGAGCAAAAACAGCAAGGAAACCATCGCCTACAACCGCTATGCTTTCAAGATCATGAAACGCAAACGCAGTGGGAAAGTCAAAGAGGCCACAAAATTCATCGACATCATTGTGCCCATTGTTGAGCCCGAAATTGTAAGTAAAAACAAAGCTTACGGACGGCGCAGCAATGCCGACCTGAAATTTTACGGCGTGAACGAAATGACCGGACTGATGGCCCTCACCTTCAAAAAATATGAAAAGGAACTCAGCACCCAGGACAAGAACCGCATCAACGAGGACTGGCTGAACCGTTACAACATCATCTTCGATTTTTACGAAAAGGATTTCTCGCCCTACATGCTGGTGCTTACCGAAGGCGAAAACGTATTTACCGACAGCAAGGTGGTGACCTTTTACAAGTTCATGAACCCTGAAACGCTGGAGGTGGTGCGCAACTACATCACCTTCCTTTTCGAATCGGCGCACTGTAAGGTGGTGTTCAACACCAACGAGGAAGGCCTGACCTATGATTATGTGCCAGATGCTTTTTTTGCACAGTATGCCGAAATCGACAGCGAGGTGTGGAGCACAAATGCCGATGTGGCTTACCGCGGGGTGATCTTTAACAAACTGCCGGCGCTAAGCTTTCAGTTCGAAATCGAAAAGGAATTCACGGAGGAAGAATTCAATAAAATCACTGAAATCGAGGTGGAGCCGTTCAAAGGGGAGCAGTGGATGAAGTAGTGTTTCCGCTTCAGGTCACTTGTGTAGAAATCTGCGCATCAGCACCCCGTCGTAGTATTCATGATCGATTTTGGTGTCGCGCTCCAGGGTAACGAGGGCTTCGAAACCGGTTTTTTTATAGAGGCCGATGGCACCCGTATGGTCGGCACGGACCATGAGGTAAACGATCTCGATCAATCCTTCTTTGGCAGCGCGATCCATTGCAGATTCCACCAACATGCTGCCAATGCCCTTGCGCCGCTGGTTTTCGATAAGCCCCATGTTGAGCCAGGCGGTGTGCTGCAGGCGTGTTTCCTGCCTGCGTTCAAGCGTCAGGTATCCCACCGGACGCTGATCGAGCAGCGCCACCAGCACAAACGAACCCCTGCGGGCGATCAGGTTGCTGAAATGAGTTTTAAAGCTGGCCACATCGCCGTACTGCCGGTCGAATTCGTCGCTCATGAAGTCGGAGGTAAGGTAAATGTGGCGAATGATGGCATAAATGGCTCCGGGATCGAAATCATCGAAGTCACGGATTACAATATCTTGCTGCATATTCTTTGTAAATTCTTTAAAACCACCCGGAACTAAATCAGTTTTTGCACTTCAGTTTCCAGGAGTTTTTTCACAATTTCGTTCCATTCCTCTTCCAGTGATATTTCAGGCATTTTGCGCAATGCAGAAGCATACCAGAAGGAGGCATTGGTCAGGTCGCCTTCTTTACGGTGCAGGTAAGCATGAACCCAGGCTGCGCTGGTATTGCTCATCAGGTGCACCGATTGATGGGCTTTGCTCCAGTTACCACGGGCATCCCACCACAGCGCCTCCAGCTCCCGGTCGAGGTTGTGCGGAGGCGAATCATGGCTTAGTGATGATTTGAATTCATTGAAATTCATAATCGTTCATTTTGTCGGGTTGCAATTGTCACTGAAAATAAATTTCTTTGTAAAAATAGAAAGTAAAATCTAAAAATCCTATCACAATGAAAATTTATCACAATCCGCGCTGCAAAAAATCGCGCGCCGGTCTGGAATTCCTCAAGGAAAAAGGTATTGATCCCGAAATTGTAAATTACATCAAGGACGGCATCGGAGAAGAAGAATTAAAAGACCTGCTGATAAAGCTCAATAAAGAACCCCTGGAAATGATCCGTACACAGGAGGATCTTTACAAAAAGCAACTGAAAGGTAAACATTTTAACCGCGACGAATGGATCAGGATCATGTCGGAAAACCCCAAACTCATCCGCCGCCCGATCGTAGTTAAAGGATACAAAGCCGTAGTGGGCGATCCGCCCGAAAATATCAACAAGCTGCTTAATGCCTGATCCTTCCCGGATACGCCGCAAAATTCCTGTGCCTTTTTTCAGCATACTTTTGTAACCTGATGGAAACCCCGACGTCAAAAAAGGGTGAGTGAAAAGAAATAAAAGTTGAACAATTAAATATTGAAAGAAATGGAAGAAGTATTGATTCCTTTGGGATTTTTTGCGATGATCGTGGCGATCGTCTTCATCATGGCACAGCGCAAGGTAAGGCTAACCCTGATACAGCACGGCGCAGATGCACGCACACTGAAAATGGATAAAGAATCCAACAATTCCCTCAAGTTCGGATTGCTGCTCATCGGCATCGCCGTAGGCATCCTCCTGGGCAACTGGCTCGCCCTAAGCACTACCATGCGGGAAGAAGTGGCTTATTTTTCGATGACCTTTATCTTTGGCGGACTTAGCCTGCTGATCTATCATTTCATGGCCAGGCAGCAAGCCAAAAGGGAAAAGCTCGAAAGGCAATCGAACGAACAGCTTTAAGAACCTATCATCACACAAGTATCATGAATCCGGAGGCCTTCGGGCCTCTTTTTTGTTGGCAGCATATACGTTGTTTAAATCCATACAGAATAAAAACCCCCGCAAGCCGAAGCCTGCAGGGGTTTGACTTTGAAACGGTGCGATAGAATTTAAAAAGCAATAATTATTGGATGATGATTTTTTTGATGATGTCGTAAAGCCCCTGGATGATTTGCAGAAAGAAAGGACCGCTGCCCTGTTCCGAAATATCGATCTCTTTGCTGTAGGTTCCCCGGAAGTCGTGCAGGGTTTCGGTGTAAACAAGTTCGCCGTTCAGATCAAAAATATTTACGGTCACTTGTTTGGGTTCCTTCAGCGTAAAACTCAGTTTGAATTTCCCCGTGCCCGGATTGGGCGATATGCGCAGGCTTTCCACATCCAGTTCGCGGCTTTTGGTTTTTACGCCTGCATCCTTCAACCCGTCCATTTCCTGCGCTTCCGGTGAAATCATCCTCAAGCTGACAGACTTTTCTTCCGCAGGTTTACTTTCCTGTTCCGTTTTTGAAGTAATGGTAATGATCTTGTACTTTTTCCCGTCGCTGGTTCCGGTTTTTACCACCACCTTGTTGTTGCCTTCCGTAAAGGTGGTATCCACACTGCAATCCACATAGGTGTCACCGTCGGCATCTATTTGCAGGATCACCGGATGTCCCTTCCCGTCTTTAAGTATTTCGGCGATTTCGTTTCCGGTTACCATTAGTTTGCCATCCTCATTTCCGAAACGGAAAAGATACATATCGTGCAAATCCAGGCTGTCGAAAAACCTGCCGCTATTTTCCAAAATCAGCTGGTGAAGGCTGTCGCCATCCCGAAAAAATTCATACCTGAACTGATGGCTTTTCATGCGATCTTGCAAGTCCTCCAGCGAAGACCTGAGTTTTTTAATTACTACCATTTGCTCTTCCACGCTGTCGTGATCGATGCTGTTTACATCAATCCAAAACATCAGCGAATCTATGTTATCGTATTGGTAAGAAAAGCCCTTCCGGTCATTGGTCCATACCTTCACGTTTTGCATTAAGCTGTCGATATTTGGTATATCCACATCAAACTGATGATCTTCGAAATCGTGATAACCGAACCATCCGTCACCATCAGAAACCCAGGTGGTATCGATGGTTTTCACCGTTCCGTCCTCATCTTCCACCACCTTAAGCTGAATGATCTTTGTACGTTCCTTTTTGTCCTGCGGT